>NZ_JBXKJL010000475.1:0-4461 GCF_056994735.1 Geomonas sp. | reverse complement strand
TAAGCCATGAATTCAGATACAGTAAAAGTTTTTTTATTAAACATAGTATATTCCCCCTTATATTTGTTAATAATATTTTTAAATCCAATTAGAAAGGAAGTGATCTTATGACACCTCTATTCTTCATTAGCGTTGGTTATGGTATTGCTACTATAGTAGTAACTACAGCAATAACAGTTTTAACAAAATAAATTAATTATTTTTATCAAAAGTGTAACCTTTCCATATACCCATGCATATTTTGGGATTATAATATAATTCCAAAAGACTTACACCTTCTATGTGCCTTGTCTCCCAAGGCTTTTTCTTTGTAATTTTTTAATAACTATTCTATAAGTTTTCATAAATTATTATTTCTCGTATTTGCCTAACTCATATTTTAGATAATCCATTTCAAACTCTGTAAAATTGATTTCCTGTTCTTGATGTGCTATTTCTTTTATGCTCTTAATTATGCCTATTATTATTTTAAACACTACTATTCCCCCTTATTGTTTAGGTAAATATTTTTCGAATTCTCTTTCCATTTCTTTGTATAATATCTGTTTGATGAAGTCGCTATATCCAAAATCTTTACCTTTACTCATTAACCACTTATAAAGTGCTATGTCATTATTTCTTTTATTACTGAATGATATTTGCATTATAGGATTTTTCTTAGTGTCTGCCATTGTGTTCTCTCCTTTTATAAAGTTTATTTAATATATCCTATGTAATTATTAAAAACTTGATACACTTTTTTATAAACTTTCTATAATTTTTTACAAATAAAAAAAAGACACCCTTTTGAGTGTCTAGTGTTATTTATAGCATGGAAGGCTAAAAGCTTCTGCATAAAATATTATTGCTTCTTTTATTCCTGTTCTAGTGTGTTTCTCAACATATAAAGCAACATCTTTCGGCTCAACTATATACCCTAATATATCAGCCTGTATTTTTATTCCTATTTCTAAAGTATTCATTTGATTTCCCCCTTGAATTATCTATTTGTTAGTATTATATACAATTTGTATAGGAATGTAAACATATTTATAGAAAGTTTATAGAAAAATTTTTCGGCAAATAAAAAAAGGATGTATTTCTACACCCTCATTTGTTTTTATAATTTTTTTTACCCTTGTCCCTTTTAACCTCGATTAAATCTTCGATTCTCTGCTGATATTGTTTGTTGTCTGTGATCCTAATTAAGCTTCTAAGATAATAAAAACTATTGCTTCTAGGTATCTTTTTCTTAATAGCTACATCTATAACAGTTTTACAAGCATTGAAACTTTTCAAATGAGTATGCCCTTCGCTGAATTCTTTTTCCATGTTATATACTATAAATCCATTTTTTACAGCTATAACTATGTAATTATTCTTTTTATATAATACCAAGCACAAAACCCCTTTTATACTTTTATTTTTCGTAAGCTAATAAGAAACTGTCAAATCCTTTTTTCTTCAATTCTTGTCTTTGTTGTTCTGCTAAAGCTTTGCTACTATATGATCCAACAACAACTCTATAATACATTTTATCCTCTGGTTTCGTTTCTACAGGCTTTGGTTTGTCTATTGGTAGTTTTGTACCACTAATACCTTCTGCTATTGCTAGAGCCATTGTTTCGGGCTTATATTTTGACATATCTTCTTTGTTATCTATAAAACAACATTCTACTAATATAGCTTTGGCTTTTGTATGATTTATTACATATAATTCTTTTTCTTTTATGCCCCTGTCGCTGAAGCCTAGTTTAACTATATTATTTAATATTCTTACGGCTGAATCTAATTTAATAGCATTGTTAGTAAATACTTCTACACCATGCCCTACTCCACCACTAGCATTAAAATGTATAGATACAAATAGATCAAGTGGTTGTGAGTTAGCTTTGTCTACTATCATTCTCAAAGCATGAGTGTTGCTTAAAGCACCATCAACAGTACAATCTATAGTGGTATGCCCCATCTTTTGTAAGTATTGTGTAACTAATTTGCCTACTTTTCTAGTTTCGTCCTGTTCCCTTATGCCATTAACCCCTATAGCACCGGAATTTACCGACATCAAGCAATGACCACAATTTATTCCTATTCTCACATTAAACACCCACTTTCTCTAATACTTCATCAAGTTTTCTTTCTATCCTTTCAGTTCCTTCTTCTACGTTTTCTACTCTTGAAGTTAATGCTGTTATACTTTCAGCATAGGATTTCGAGGTTTCTGTGAATGTTTTTACTGAATCCCTGTATAAGTCCCTATCTTCTTTCTTTTCTGTCATAGCATTTTTAAATAAGTAATAAGCCATTACCCCCACAACGCCTACACTTGCAAATTGTTTAAATATTAATTCTTCCATTACTACACCCCTTTCATTTTATTTAATTTAAGTTTAACAATTAATAATTAGAAATAGAAGTAATCATAAAAGGACTAGAATAATCTAGCCCCTTAATTTATATTATTTCTTCTTGTTGTTCTGCTATAGGTGGGTTTAATAATAAAACTAATTCATTATATTCTTCTTCAGTTATTTTATTTGCTGTTTTGAAAAACTCAACTTGTAATGCTAATGTATCTATATTTGTATATTGATTTCTATTTATTATATTTCTCTTTAATAATTCATATATCATTTTAATGACCTCCTAAAGTTAATCTAGTATCTAATTCTAGTAAATAACTCATAATAAATTGTTGATTATCTTTTATCCATGCTAGGTTTTTCACTATACCTTCAACACTTGTTGATATGTTCAAAGGGAAAGTATATGATAACTTAGGATACATTGACACAGGCTCTTGTATGATGCTTCCGTTTTTAAATATAGGTAAGTTTATTCTTCTATCCAGTGTTATTTCTGTTGGTGTATTCATTTCGTAAATAACTGTTACAGGGTTACTAGCTAACCAAGTTTTAAAAGTTGTTACATCATTTGCTTTAGTTTTAGGAATATATATAACTAACAATTTTCCACTTGTTATATAAAAATGTTCTTCCTCTAAATTAAAAGTAGTATTAAATTTAAATTGATTAGATACAGCATTTGCAGATGCTTTACTATCAGATAATGTTAACCCAAATGCTTTGTAAGTTGCCCCATCATACCAAACACTCCAATCTAATTCACTACCATTCAACACAACCTTATTCAACCTCTTATACAACTTATTCCCAACAACCTCATCAGAAACAGTTGACACACTTCTTAAAGGGAAATATGAAGTATCTATATAGTCAGTTAGAGTTATTTTGCTTTCTTTGTATGCTTGGTAGGGTTTTGCTATTGTTCCTTCGTTAAGCATTACATTTGTAGCATTGAGTATCGTTGCAGAACTTATTGTTGAATTATCTATAGTTATAATAACATAGTCTGTAGCAATGGATGCAAGTGTGATACTTCCTGTAGTGCCAGGAGTTAATGTTTTAGGTGCATATCTACGAGCACCATCAATTGGAACTGTAAAGATATCGCTTAATGACGACAACTCTGTTATACGTATATTTAAGTTGCTAGTGCCTGAGTTTGTAGCTGATAGCGTTAATGTACTGCCTTTCCTTACTTTAACAACTTGCCCCATGCCTCGATAATTAGCCGTTTGATTTACTCTTAAATTTTTAGTATCTGTAGATATTATGTCTGTGATAGAGTTATACAAGAAGCCTTGCCCATAAGTATATCCGGCATTAAAAAAATCTCCACTTTTTAGTAAATTCTCTCCAATACTCTTTATTACACTTGTACCACCTTCAACACTTGCTATTCCCTCGAATAATGGGACTTCTTGTGTTGTGTAGTCACCTTCTAAAACAACAAATTCATTTTTAAATACAACCTTTTTAGTAATATCAGTTCCTAATACAGTGTTGCTTTTTACTATTCTTAAAACCTTGCTGTTTTCTACGGTTGGTGTTACCTTAATATAAAATTTCCCCACTTGGTTTGGTGCAAAAAAAGTTGTAGCACCATTACCACTTGAACCATCTTTTGCTATTGGTGCAAATCCTATCTTATCAGAATTCATATTATTAGAAATTATTTCACCAATAACAGTATAGGTTTTGCCTAATTGCATTTCTGTATTTAAGTTTCCATTTCTAAATCTATAAGCATCTTCTAATGCAAACTCGATTTGTGTAGTTGTTGTTATTGGGTTTGTCGCATTATTTAAAAATAAAGGTTTTGGTGACATATTAACTAATGTATTCCCCTTAACAGTTAAATCAGTTGCACCATCAAGTGAATTAGTCAACGTATTAAAAGGAACTACACTATCAACTACGCTTGTCGCTGAACTTGTTAATATATTTTGTTCAGTTTCTTCTATTCTTGCACCTAATGAAGCAAATGTTTTCGCCTTAGTTGTTGAAGTCCTAGCATTTATAACTTCTGATGCTTGTTGTTGGCTTGTCTGCAATAAAGCAAATCTATTTTGTATATCTGCAATAACACTATTAGCTTCAGTTATTTTATTATTAACCT
>NZ_JBXKJL010000474.1:0-33226 GCF_056994735.1 Geomonas sp. | reverse complement strand
GCTGGTACACCATGGCGCTCTACGGCGGGATGACCCTCGGCCCGGCGGCGGGCGGCTTCGTCGGCAGCGCTCTCGGGCTGCGATCGGTCTTCCTTGCCGCCGGCGCGCTGATCACGGCGATGTTCTTTGTCGCGCTCTTTTTCCTGCCTTCCCACCATGTCCCGCAGCATCCCGCTCGTCCCGCCGTCATTCCGGAGCTGGCGGGCCTGATGAAGAACCGCAAGCTTGTCGCCTGTCTGGCGGCGACCATGGGCGGGTGCATCGGTTTCGGCATGTTCGTAACCTTCATGCCGCTCTACATCCGGAGCCAGGGGATGGGGACCTGGCAGGTCGGCACCGTCTTCGCGACCCAGGCCCTGGCCAACGCCCTTTCGCGCCTTCCTTCCGGCAGGCTTTATGACAAGGTGAAGGACAAGAGCCTGCTGGTGACCTGCGGCCTGGCTGTCTTCGCCGCGGCCCTGGCGGCCTTCGTGTTCTCGTCGTCCCTGCTGCCGCTTGTCGCCGTCGCAGGGATTATGGGGGTCAGCATGGGGGTCGCCTTCACGGTCATCTGCACGCTGATCGCCGACGTGGTGCCGCGACGTCTGCGTGGACTGGCGATGGGGTGCTACAACACCAGCGTCTATGCCGGCATGATGGTGAGCTCCATCGGCATGGGGCAGCTGATCAAAGCCGCCGGGTTCAAGTCCGGCTTCCTGGTCAGCGGCGCCGCTGTCGGCGTGGTCATGTTCATGTTCAGGCTTCTTTACTGGAGTCATGATGCGGATTGATCATGCCGCCATCTATGCGGTAGTTGCCCGTATCCCCAGCGGCTGTGTCGCAACCTACGGCAAGATCGCCCGCCTGGCCGGTCTCCCCCGGAGTGCCAGATTCGTCGGCTACGCCCTCAGTGCCCTCACAGATAAGGCAATTCCCTGGCATCGCGTGATCAACTCCCGAGGGGAGGTCAGCGCCCGCTCCGGCGGTGATGGCGCCGAAGTCCAGCGGATGCGCCTGGAAATGGAGGGCGTGCTCTTCGATCAGCGCGGTCGCATCGAGCTGACGCGGTATCTCTGGCGTCCGGAAGGCGAGTGTGGCGGTTGCTGAAATCCCCCTCCCCTGACCCTCCCCCTCCGGGGGCGGGGCTGTCAGAAGGTTGTGTGCCTACTCTTCCACCAGCGGCTCTCGAAAGAGTGATCCAAGAGCCTCCCTCTCCCTCCGGGAGGGCCGGGGTGAGGGATGCGGCATTGGCGTCGACTTTGCGTAGTGTCTGGATTCCCGCTTACACCCCTGACAGGTCGGTGAGTGTGGCGCCATTAGCGTCGTCCTTGCCTCTGGCGAGATCTCTGACGATGTGGTATATACAGCCACCGTCCCTTGGGGACGGGTGACCATCATGCTTGAAGGTCATGCCCCGGCATACTGCTATGTTAATGGAGAAGGCTAGATGAACCTGGTATTGATAGGATATCGCGGTACGGGAAAGAGCAGGGTGGGTGCCATACTCGCCAGCCGCCTTGGCATGCCGCTGGTGGTGATGGATTGCGAGATCGAGAAGCGGGCGGGGATGTCGACGCCTGAAATCGTTGAGAAATGGGGCTGGCAGAAGTTCCGCGATTTAGAGACCGAGGTGGCCCGGGAGTTGGCGGCCGAGGACAAGCTGATAATCGACACCGGCGGTGGCGTGATCGAGCGTCCGGAAAACATGGAGGCGCTCGGCAGGAACGCCTGCGTCATCTGGCTGAAGGCTTCCGTAGAAACCATCGTCCCCCGCATCGAGTCCGGTACCCACCGCCCGTCGCTGGTGGCCGGGAAGACCTTTACCGAAGAGGTCGCCGAAGTCCTGGCCCGCAGGACACCCCTATATCAAAGCGCCGCACAGCATGAGATAGAGACCGATCCCCTGACACCCGATCAGGTTGCCGATCGGATAATGGAGCTCTGGCAGCAACGCTAGGAAACGTGTGGCCTCTTCAGAGGAGCTGTTCTTGCGACATGCTAAAGGAACTGCTTGATCCTGTTCTCCTTACCTAAAAGAAGCGGCGGCGCCGGCAACTATGGCGTCGCCGCTTCCGTTTTTCCTGTCACTGGTTTTCGAAGTACTGGTTGATGCCGTCGCTTATCTGGCTGGCCATCTTGCGGGCCAGGTTGTCGAGGCTGCGATGGACGGCGGTGCCGTAGGTCGCGGAAGCACCCTTTTCGGTGGCTTCGATCTGAAGGAAGACCTTTCCTGTCCTGCCGTCGATCAGGTTGATGGTGGAAGAGCTGCGGGCGAATTTCCACTGCCTGTCGGCTGCCTTAAGTGGCGTGACTTCGACCTCGCCGCTGATCACCAGGTCATTCTTCTCCCGGTCGTCCCCGTTTGCCTGCAGTCCCAAGGCGGAGAGCGCCTTGATGACCCCCGTCTCCACCTCCCGCGACTTTACTCCGTTGATCTTCAACGCCACATCCAGCTCGGCAAGTGACTTCGCCGCCAGGGCCCGCACAGCACCCTCGTCCAGCGGGTTCGGCAATCCCTTCCCGTTCAGGACCCTCAGGTCGCTCTCCAGCTCCTTTCTGGTCTTGAAGAGAGACAAGAGCTTCATCGACATCTTCACCCTGGAAAACTTCTCCGTGCTCTGCTGCACCTGGGCGTACCACTGCTTGGCCTGGGTGTCGATCTCCGCGATCCTGTCGGTCACCGCCGGAACATACTTCGCCTTGTCCAGGACTGCCAGGGCGTACCAGACGCGCGAGCCGTCATCCTGCCAGGTTTCCGGAATCTCCACCCCCTGGAGGACCTTGTTTGAGAAGGTCTTGACGCCGGAGTTGGCCGACTGGGAGAAGCTGTTCTCGCTGGGGCCTCCCCTCGTCTCGGCGCTGGCCTCGGATGCTTCGGTCGAGGTGCTGACCGTGACCTGGGAGGAAAAGACGCGGGATATCTCGCCCAGCGCCCGGTCTTCAGCCGTCCTGCGATCGTCGGCGCTGCCGACTCCTGTTACGTACTGCTCCCGCGGGTACTCCATGCTCGAGCCGGAAACCCACTCCGGTTTTGGATTCGGTTGCGCGGCCGAGGCCGCCCCCGCGAAGGTCAAAAGTGCCGCTAAGGACACGAGAATTCTCCTCATTACTTCCTCCAGTTGAAAGCGAGGTCAACTCGCCGTGCGGTACCCAAGGTACGTCCTCTTCCCTTTTTCTATCACTACTTCCTTGAAGATCTGGCTCCCCATGATGGTGCCGGCCGCGTTGCGGAAGTTGACCTTGATGGTGTGTTTGCCGACTGGGACTTTCACCCGGGCAAGACGGATCTCGGCCGGGAGCGTTCCCCAGGCGCGTGTGTCGGCAAACTCGGTTGCCGCGGCCGCGCCATGGGTGACGCCGCTCGACAAGCGCTTGCAAAGCGTCAGCTGCCACCCGGGGGGGTAAATCTTGTCGCACTCCTTGGCTGCCGCCATTGCCGCGGCCTCGGCGATCACATACTTGATGGTCGCGCGCGCAATGGCCCGGGCCTTGATCAGGTCCAGACGGTCCTGCAGGGTCTTGGCAGCAATGGCCTGGATGTCCTCCACCACGATGGTGGCGGCAGGACCCCCTCCATCCACTTCGACCTCGGACTGCCTGATCTGGAAGGGTTGGGGCTGATAGGTGGGATACGAGATGGTGATGGCCTTGCCGGTGACGCCGGCGCTCAACGCGTTTTTGAAGCGCTGCGACTCGGCCTCGTCGTCGTTGCTCTCCCTCGCGAAAGCCAGTGCCTCGTTCCAGGCAACCTGCCAGCTCTGCGAGGTCTTCAGTGGTGCCACGCCGTTGAAGTGGATAAAGACCAGTTCGCCGGAGCTGGAGTTGTCCTGGTCGGGAAAGAGGAAGACTGGTGCACTGGTGCCGTAGGTCGAGGCGTACCAGGAGTAGGCTTCCATTGCCTTCTCCATCGAGATGCGGGCGTCGTCAGGCTTGCCTGCGTCCTCGTACAGGAGGGCGTCGAGATAGCGGGCGAAGGCGTCATCCTTGTAGGTGTTCTGGTACTTGACCTTGCTGTTCAGCTCTTCCAGGAAGGCTTCCACCTTGCGAGACTCGACCAGGGCCTCGTCCGTCTTGTTCCTGTAGAGCCAGTTGAGCGCCCGGTAGAGGTTGGTCAGCGTCCGCTCGTACGGCTCCCCGGCATACTCCTGGGTGGTGTCGTTGAGCAGGAAGGTCCCGGCGGTCCTGGTAAGGCTGGTGGTGTAAAGCTCCTCCATGCGCTGCTCGGCCTTTTCGAAGGCGGCGTCGCTCTCGCTGTATTGGCCGCCGTGATGGAGGACGGTGCCGAGGTTCAGATAGTACAGCACCATGTTGTCTTTACTGTACTCGCTCTCCTTCGCTTCGATCAGGCACTGCTTGGCCTCGTCGTAACGGTTGGATGCTATCTCTGAGTTGAGTCGCCGCAGATGTGCTCCCGATGGCCCGGAGTGGCAACCCGCGAGGAACAGCAGCAGAAGAAAGAAGGCCAACTGTCCCAGGCTGTGGGGCAATGTCGAAGCTTTCATCTTGCTGCACCTCCTTAACTAATTATCAATGCATGGACAGCAGCGGTCCTGGTGCCGACGCCTTCGCCGGATCCTTTAAGGGAGGGGAGGGGGCGCCTGCAGCCAGGGGGTCACCACGAGGTCGAGGCCCGCTTCACCAGCTTCTTGATCTTCTTCTGGCCGTTCCAGACGATCTGGTTGGTCTTCATGTTGAGCAGCTTCAGGTTCGTCTGATAGAGCATCACCGACTGCCCCCCCTCGCGGTCGAGGATGGTGCTGATCACTCCGCTCAGCATGAAGTTGGCGCCGGTCTCCTGCCCGTGCTCGGTGCGGGTCTCCTCCGAGGCGTTGGTGTCCTGGTCGAGGCGCTCATCGCGGACCGCCCCGCGCTCAGTTTTCGAGGCCACGAAATCGACCTGGCCGGAATTTATCAGGTTCCTCTGCAACTCCTCGACAAAGCTGTCCGTGGCGATGTGTTCGTGGCTCTCGTTACGGATGGCGCCGACCACTATGGTCGGTTCCCTGCCGGCGACCGCCTTTGCCTTGGCGAGCCAGGGCTTGCTGAGGCAGTCCTTGATCATCTCCTCCGCCACCAGGCGGGAGTCGGTGTCATTCCAGCGGCCGCTGAGGTCCACAACCTCTCCGGCGTCAAGGCGCTTCACTTCGGTGGTGCCGGCGCAACCGGACAGCATCAGCAGCAGCGTGATGGCGCAAAAAGCGGATACGCGCAGTTTCGGCATATGTTCTCTCCTGGCTAAGGTCTGTCACTCCCCAGTCGCCCCTCTCCGGAGAGAGGGGACTGGGGAGGATCTTATCGGTCAGTGTTTCTTTTCTTCAGCCGCGAGTTCCTCGAAAGCCTTCTCCGCATTGGCCTTGACGTAGTCGCGCACCTTGCCGTCGAGCTCCTTCGACTCTTCCAGCGTCTGGCGGATGGAGGCCATGTCGAGTTTCACCAGGGCGAACATGGTACCGTCCGAAGGGTCTTTCCAGTGGTCGACCGGGGTAGCGCCGTGCAGGGTGAACTTGGCGAAGGTTTTCAGCGTCTGGCTCACCATCTGCTCCTCGCTGGACTTCTTCAGGTCGCCGGCGGTGATCGAGGCCATGTAGTCCTTGTTGAGCACGGAGACATAGCTGTTCATGATCTTGGTGATCTCGGCGCGGCCGCGATCGTCGGCTGCGGTGACCTGCAGAGCCCTGTTGTTGATACCCTGGGCGATTCCGACCCCGTAGAAGACCTGGCTCCCGCTGGCGTCTTTGAAGGCCCCTGAACCCTTGTTGACCCAATCCGGAGCGTTGGAAGCGACCGGGCTCGCCACGTGCTGCGTGGTGGAGCAACCGGCGAGGAATAGGCATACGGCGATGAATCCGAGCGTGACGATCTGCTTGCAAGTTTTAGCCATTGTGAGACCTCCTGTTTTATCTCTGCCTGTTGAAGTTAGTAGCGACCCTCTTTTCTCACAGTCCCCGGACCAGGACTGGCAGAAACCAGGTCGTGGTACTGATACAAATGTCTCAGGTTACTTTAGATAGCTAAAGTTCATTCGAAAAGCAAGCCACTATTGTATCTGGTGAGGAAAGTTTATCATCACGAATACTGTAATTGCTGGAGGATGGTGCTGGAGAAGGCGAAGGGGAAGGCGAAGGGGAAGGCGAAGGGGAAGGCGAAGGCGAAGGCGAAGGGCGAAGGCGAAGGGCGAAGGGCGATGCCGGAGTGGCTCAAAGAGAGGGGTAGAGTCTTGAGCTAGAACTCCTGTGGTGATGCGGCTAGAGTCCTGGAAGTCCAAGACGAACGCTGCCGAGAGATGCGGGTCTTTCCCTCGCTATGAGAAGCGGAGTGTGAAGGGGAGGATAACAGCTACTTCCTGCTGAAGCGGTAGCCTACCCCGCGGACGGTCTGGAAGAAGATCGGCTTGGACGGTTCCGGCTCGAAATATTTCCTCAGCCGCACGATGAAGTTGTCGAGGGTCCTGGTCTCGGCGTCGCTGGAGTAACCCCAGACGTTCTCCAGGATCACGGCGCGCGGAATGGCCTCACCCTCGCGCTGGAAGAAGAGTGACAGCATGCGCACCTCGAGATCGGTGAGGTCGATCTCGCCCTGACGCGTCCTGGCACGGTAGGAGAGGAGGAAGACTTCGTTGTCTCCGAAGCGGTACGACTCCTCCACCGGTTCGGGGCGATACCAGGCCGAGCGCCGCAGCATCCCCGAGACCCGCAGCAGGAACTCCTTGAGATTGAAGGGCTTGATCAGGTAGTCGTCGGCGCCTTCCGCGAGTCCGGTGATCCGGTCGCGCTCGTCGGAGCGGGCGGTGAGCATCAGCACCGGAACCCGCGAGTCCAGTTCCCGGATTTTGCGGCAGACGTCGAAACCGTTGATCCCCGGGAGCATGACGTCCAGGATGATCAGGTCGAACCTCTCCACCTGGACCTTGTCCAGGGCCTCCTCGCCGCTCTCGACATGGCTCACCAGGTATCCATCCAGTTCGAGGTTGAAGGTGATCCCCCTCGCCAGATGCATCTCGTCCTCGACCAGCAGAATGTGAGGTTTTTCTCCGGACATGCTGCTATCCTCGCTGCTGCTGCCCGCCCGGTAGCGGGACAGTTATCTTGAAGGTGCTCCCTTTCCCGGGTCCCGGGCTTTCCACGCTGATCTTGCCGCCGTGGGCCTGGACCACGGACTTCACTATGTACAGCCCAAGGCCGGTCCCCCTGATGTTCTCGCCAGGGGTCCGCACCCGGTAAAAGATATCGAAAATCTTCTCCTGCTCGCTCTTCTTCAGGCCCTTGCCGTTATCGTGGAACTCCAGGGTGCACTGCCGTCCGGTTCGCCTGAGGCAGACCCTGATCTCCGGTGAGGCCGGGGAGTATAGCAGCGCGTTCTCCAGAAGATTGCGCAGAACCATCTCCATCGCCTCCTCGTCGATGACCGCATTGAGCCCCGGTTCCACCTCGACCGTCAAGCGGGCCCCCTCCGGAAGCTCGGCGCGCTTGCTCTCGAGATAATCGGAGACGAACTTGGAGAAATCGATGCGCTTGGCCCTTTCCCCCAATTGCCGGAACTCGATCCTGGTGGCCATAAGCAGGTTACTGGTGAGGACGTTGAGCCTGGCCGTGTCGGAGAGCATGGTGTCGATGAAGCCATCCAGCTTGTCCTTGGGGAGGGTCCGCAGCTTTACCGTTTCCAGGTGAAGCTGGATGGAGGCCAGCGGCGATTTGAGCTCGTGGGTCAGCTGGGATATGTAGCTGCGCTGTTGCAGGTAGAGCTTGGCCTGGCGTCGCCAGTAGAGAAAGATGACGTAGACTCCGGCCAGGATGGCGAGGAGCATTACCAGACCCTCGACCAGTACCAGCCACTCGACACCCTTGGTCACCAGTTCCGGCTTGTAGCGCAGAGCCAGTTGCCGGAACTCGTAATTTCTTCCAATGAACCAGTAAACCCAGGAGACCACCACCAGCACCCAGATGAGCTGGATGCCGATAAGGGCCAGTAGCGGGTTAGACATCTTCCTCTGCAATTTCATGCCTCACCTGTAGCATCGTGTGATGCAATTTGCAAGGGTCTAATCATGAGCTCCCGTCGGGTTGTTTTACATTAGTATTACAAAAGGAAACAATCTTCTCTGCTAATGTGTATTAACCGCAGTTCCGACTCAGGAGGAAGAATGTTCAAGCCGCTACGCATCGGAAAATATGAATGTCGCTACCCGCTTATCCAGGGCGGAATGGGGGTCAGGGTCTCGGCCGGCTCACTGGCCGGGCACGTCGCCAAGTGCGGCGGCGTCGGTCTCGTCGCGTCTCCGGGAATAAGCCTCAACAGCGGCCTTTTTAATGGCAAGAACTACCTCCAGAGTAATGGCGACGCTCTGAAGGCCGAGCTCAAAAAGGCATACGAGATCGCTCCCGACGGCGTCATCGGGGTGAATGTGATGGTGGCGCTCTCCGATTTCGAACAGCTGGTACACGCCGCCGTCGAGGGCGGGGCCAAGGTGCTGGTCTGCGGAGCCGGGCTTCCCATGACGCTGCCGGGGCTGACCGCCGATGCGCCCGATGTAGCGCTGATTCCGATCGTCTCCTCCGTTCGTGCTGCACAGTTGATCGCCAAGAAGTGGGACAAGACCTATAATCGCCTCCCCGACGCGGTCGTCGTCGAAGACCCGGACACCGCTGGAGGTCATCTCGGCGAGAAGCTTGAGAATATCGGCAACGGTGACTACGATCAATACGAAACGGTCCGCGGGGTGAAGGAATTCTTCCGCACCGAATACAACCTCGACATCCCCGTAATCGCCGCGGGAGGGATCTGGGACCGCACGGACATGCTTCGTGCTCTTGCCGAGGGGGCTGACGCCGTGCAGATGGCCAGTCGCTTCGTCCCGACCGTCGAGTGCGACGCCGATGACGCCTTCAAGCAGGCCTACCTCGACTGCAAGAAAGAGGACATCGGCCTTATCATGAGCCCTGCCGGACTTCCCGGCCGGGCCATTGTATCGAACCAGGAATCGATCGTCCAGTATGACAAGGACCGCGCCTCCGTTTGCGGCATGGGCTGCCTCAAGAAATGCTCGTACAAGGAGAGTCGCGAGCGTTTCTGCATCGTGAGGTCACTCGACCGTGCACAGCGCGGGGATGTGGAAACCGGCCTGATCTTCTGCGGCACCAACGCCTGGAAGTCCGACCGGATCGGGACTGTCCAGGAGATCTTCGACGAGCTTTTCGCCGAAGAGGCCAGCGTGGAGAACAAGGCGGCCGAGGCGGCCTGATCTTTCTGTAAGGACGATATTGAAACAGGAAATCCCTCTATCACTGCAGTGGTAGGGGGATTTTTTTGTCTCATGGGCGGCCAAGGCAAACTCTAAAAATTAACGGTTATCACAGTGCGTGCTTCGACAGGCTCAGCACGAACGGATATCACAGCGCGTGCTTCAAGAGACTGAGCATGAATGGATATCACAGTGCGTGCTTCGTCAGGCTCAGCATGAACGGATTTCACAGTGCGTGCTTCGAGAGGCTCATCGTGAACGGTTATCACAATGCGTCCTATGAGAGTCTCGGCACCGCAGCGGTCACAATGCGTACTCCGCCAAAGTCAGCGATAAAGCTGCCCTAGCGTCCCCCCCCTTGTCAAAGGGGGGACAGGGGGGATTTGCCTCTAGTGGTAGGAGCGAATGACTATTCTAACTTGCCATCGCCCCGTTTCCGTGTTATATCAAGAAAACTTGATTTAGAAGACCCGTTAAGGCTGATTTATATGATCGATGTTCTCAAAGCCCTTGCCGACCCCTGCCGCCTCCGTTTGGTGGCTGTGCTGCTGCGAGGGGAATTCACGGTGCAGGAACTGACGCGGATCTTCGGAATGGGACAGTCCCGCATCTCCCGCCACCTGAAGATTCTCACCGAGGCCGGGGTGCTCTCGGTGAAGCACCAGGGAACTTGGAGCTACTACCGGGCAGGCGAGGACAATGCCTTTTTCTCTGCCATCCGGCCGGCGTTCGAGCGGGAGTTGGAGAAGCTGCCGCAGCGCCGCGACGATATGGCGGCCCTGGCCCTGACGCTTGAGGCAAGACGCCGCCGCAGCCAGGAGTTCTTCGACACCCACGCGCGCCAGTGGGACAGCCTGTCCCGTACCCTTCTTCCGGTTCCGGAGTACCTCGACCGGCTGCTCGCGCTCGTCCCCCCCGTTTCGACGCTGCTGGAGATCGGTGTCGGCACCGGGGCCCTGCTGCAGGATCTGGCTGACAAGGCGCCCGACGTCATCGGGGTCGATCATTCCCCTGCCATGCTCGACGAGGCGCGTCGCCGTCTTGCTGCGGCCGGGATGACGGGAATCCAGCTCCGCTTGGGGGAGATGACTCATCTGCCGATCGCCGACGGGGGAGCGGGGTGTGTAGTCGCCAACATGGTCCTCCATCATGCTGCGGATCCCCTGGGTGTACTTTGTGAGATCTCGCGGGTGCTGCAGCCGGGGGGCGTACTGGTCCTTGCCGACCTGGCGCGCCACGAGAAGGAATGGGCGCGCGAGCAGTTGGCTGACCAATGGCTTGGTTTCGAGGAGGAAGAGTTGCAGGGGTGGCTTAAGTCTGCGGGGCTCGAGATTACCGAGGCGCATCAGGTCCCGGCTGGGAGCGGGCAGGAGGAAGTGCGGCTGATCAAGGCGATGAAGCAGCGGTAGGCTCTCAAATGCCAAGTTCCCGAAGGGGGATACTATTAGCGGGGAAGCTGTTTCTGCGGTAGACGTATAAGCAACAACTTTAGCTGAGGGTTCGGTAAATACAGAAAACGCAAAAGGAGATTAAACGCTATGGCAGGTAAAGATTACATCGTAAAGGACATGTCCCTGGCTGACTGGGGACGCAAGGAGATGATCATCGCTGAGACCGAGATGCCGGGTCTCATGGCTATCCGCGAGGAGTACGCGAAGGATCAGCCGCTCAAGGGTGCCCGCATCGCCGGATCGCTGCACATGACTATCCAGACGGCCATGCTGATCGAGACCCTGACTGCTCTTGGCGCCGAAGTCCGTTGGGCATCCTGCAACATCTTCTCGACCCAAGACCACGCCGCGGCGGCCATCGCTGCAGCCGGCATCCCGGTCTTTGCCCACAAAGGCGAAACGCTGGCGGAGTACTGGGATTACACCCACAAGATCTTCGAATGGCACGACGGCGGCGCTCCCAACATGATCCTTGACGATGGCGGCGACGCAACCTTGCTGCTGCACCTTGGGTCGGAGGCCGAGAGCAATCCGTCCGTGGTGGAGAACCCGACCTGCGAGGAGGAGCAGTACCTCTTCGCCGCCATCAGGAAGCGGCTCTCCGAGAAGCCGGGCTGGTATTCCAAGACTGCCGCCAGCATCAAGGGCGTCACCGAAGAGACCACTACCGGCGTCCACCGCCTCTACCAGATGCACGAAAAAGGGACCCTCAAGTTCCCGGCGATCAACGTGAACGACTCGGTCACCAAGTCCAAGTTCGACAACATCTACGGCTGCCGCGAATCCCTGATGGACGGCATCAAGCGGGCAACGGACGTCATGGTCGCCGGCAAGGTGGCGGTAATCTGCGGCTACGGCGATGTCGGCAAGGGCTGCTCGCAGGCGATGCGCGGCCTCCAGGCCCAGGTCTGGGTCACCGAGGTCGACCCGATCTGCGCCCTTCAGGCGGCCATGGAAGGTTACAAGGTGGTCACCATGGAGTGGGCAGCCGACAAGGCTGATATCTTCGTGACCACCACCGGCAATATCGACGTCATCACCCACGACCATATGAAGGCGATGAAACACAACGCCATCGTCTGCAACATCGGGCACTTCGACAACGAGATCGAGGTCGCCAAGCTCAAGCAGTACAAGTGGGAAAACGTCAAGCCGCAGGTAGACCACGTGATTTTCCCGGACGGCAAGCGCATCATCCTGCTGGCTGAAGGTCGCCTGGTGAACCTCGGCTGCGCCACCGGCCACCCGTCCTTCGTCATGTCCTCCTCCTTCGCCAACCAGACGCTGGCCCAGATGGAGATCTTCTGCAACCCCGAGAAGTATCCGGTCGGCGTCTACACCCTGCCGAAGGAACTGGACGAGAAGGTGGCGCGCCTGCAGCTTAAGAACCTGGGGGCGATGTTGACCGAGCTCTCCGATGCCCAGGCGGCGTACATCGGCGTGAAGAAGGAAGGGCCGTACAAGTCGGCGCAGTACAGGTACTAAGACCGGAAACCTGAAAACGCGCGGGATAGAATCTGATAACTTCGGATTTCAATGCAGGGTGTAGTGTCTTCCCGAATTTGCTTGATCCGACTCGATCAGAAGTTTATCCCGCGCTATATGCCTTTTGACTTTGCTCTGGAAACAGAAAGGGCGCCGGTGCATTTCACCGGCGCCCTTCTTCATGCGTCCTGCTCTTTCTTCTTCTCTTTCCCCCGGTCCCCGGGGGAGCATGCCGGCGACATTCAGGTCTGCACCCCTAGACGCGGAAGGATATAGCGCTGCAGTACTACCCAGAAAACCCCAATTCCTACCAGGATCAGCAAGTCCTTCATACTTTCACCTCCTGAACCCATATACCACATATTCAATAAAATGTATATCTCTACCTCTTCATGCGTACGCTTCCCATGCCGATACGAACCCGCTATGTAACCGTTCGTTATTACTCCATGCTCCTCTGCGGGATGCCCGCCGCGCTCAGTTCCAGCACGATATCCTCCAGGTGGCCGAAGGACTCTGAGATCGCGCCCGGTGGCTTGGTGATCTCGAAAGACCACATCCCTTCCTGGTTTCCCCGGCCGATGGGGCTGGCGTTGAGAAGTGAAATCCTCCCGCATAGCTCGACCGGATGGACCGACCTGCGGTTTTCGACACGACCCAGCAGGCAGGCGGCACGCCCTGATTGATCCACCTCCACGCGTTGTCCCCACCTTTCGTACACCGCCTCATCGGGAATGCGGACCACCATGGACCAAGGGACTGCCCCGACTTCACCTATCAGCCACGCGCCGATGCCCTTCAATAGGGTGTTGTCGTGGCTGCGGAAGAGCTCAGGCGGGACCCTGAACCTGGCCGAGTAGCTCTCCCTTGACTGCTTCAGCACCGCCCACTGGGTGCGGCCCAGCAGGGAGCGGATGGAGACGACCCGGGTATAGACCTCCTCGTGCTGCTCGTAGCGGTTGAGCCACTCGCTCGCATTTCGGAGCCACACAGCGAGGTTCGTGATCGACTCCGCCAGCGTCTCCGCTTCAGTCGGCAGCGGCGAGGTCAGATCGCCGTGGGCGTAGAACTTCTGAAGCCCCTGCTCCACGACCCATGCGCGGTTGACCACTTCCTCGAAATCGCGGCAAAGGCGCGTCAGCACGAGGTCTCGCTGGTCGTTGAGGGCGAATGGCTGCCCCGGAGCGGAAAGCTCTTTTCTGTGCCGGACCGCCTCGGCCCGAAGCTCAAGGGTGCTTTTCGGGGCGCTCATAGCTGGGAATATGGCTTCAACCGGAGCTTCTGCGGTTTCGGCAGGGGCTTCGCCCTCTGGCGAGGGTTCTCCCTCGGATTGGGTCTCTTCTTCAGCAACCGGCTCTTCCGAAGGTGCTTCTTCCTCAGCGGGCGCGGTCTCTGTCTCAGCAGCCTCTTCCGGATGGTTCTGCCTGTCCAGAGCTATCTGCCTCTCCTGAGTTCTCAGGCCAAGCTGGAACTGGTTCCAGGCGTAATCAAGAGAGGAGAACTCCCTATGCTCTTCGATGCATCTTTCGATCAGGGTAAATGATTCTTCAAGGAGAGTTTTGACGTGCCAGGAGCGGTATTTTGCGGCCAGCACCCTCAGGTCGGGATGATACATGGCAATATTGCACGCCAGCTTACCCATTTTGTACCTCCTGGTCACTTGCCGGATTCAGTCAGCAGTGGAACAGTGGTTACTTCGAAAGGTGGCGGAACTATATTAACCTATCACACCCCGGCAACTGTTCAAGCAGAGAGGGTTTGCGGGTAGGAGCAGGAAGGGGCGAGGTTGACTACCTGATCGACCTCTTCCGCCACCAGGTCGACTTCTCTCAGGAAGATCAGGTCGACTTCACTTCCGGCAGCGATGAAACTCTCTTCGGAGGGGAGGGCGACCAGGGCATCGCACCTGGTCATGGTGCTGAGGACGCCGGTATGCTGGTCACCGGCGCAGAAGGCGAGATAGCGGCCATGCCGCTTTTTGATGGTGACCCGGATGAAGTTGAGCTTCCCCGGTTTCTTGTGGGCGTCTTCCGCCAGGATACCCTTTGCGAACGAGGGAATTACCTTCCGCTGTCCCATCATCCGCAGCAGGGCGGGCTTGACCAGCAGCTCGAAGGTGACCATGGTCGAGACGGGGTTCCCGGGGAGGGAGAAGATCGGCTTGTCCTGCCTGATGGCGAATGCGGTCGGACCGCCCGGCTTCATCTGGATCTTCCAGAAGACCTCGCGCGCTCCTGCCTCGGCCAAGACTTCCCTTACCAGGTCACGGTCTCCTGCGGAGACCCCGGCGGAAGTGATCAAGACGTCGCAGGCGAATCCCTGGAGGATCTTCTCCTGGTGGCTCTTCAGGTTGTCACGGGCGATGCCGATCAGGACGGGCTCGGCTCCGGCCTGCCGTACGGCGGCCGCCAGCGACAGGGCGTTGGAGTTGATCACCTTTCCCGGAGCCGGCGTCTCGCCGAGTTCTATCAGCTCGTCACCGGTGGAGAGGATGGCGACTCGCGCCTTGCGGAAGACCGGGATCAGCGCCTGTCCCATGGCAGCCAGCATGCCGACCTCGGAGGGACGGATGCGGGTTCCGGCCGCGAGTATCCTGGCTCCGGCGGCTACGTCTGCCCCCTTGATGCGGATATGCTGCCGCTGCAGGACCTTTCCGGTAATGAGGACATGATCCCCGTCCTCCTCGACCTCCTCGATCGGCACAACCGCGTTGCAGCCTTCGGGGATGGGGGCACCGGTCATGATCCTTACCGCGCACCCCGGTTCGAGGACGGGGGTGCTGGCATCGCCTGCTGGGAGGAAGGCGGTGACCCTCAGCCTGGTCTGGGTCCCCCCGCAGTCACATGCGCGGACGGCGAATCCGTCCATCGCGGAGTTGTCGAAGAAGGGCATGTCCCACGGCGCGGCAATGTCCCTGGCAGCCACCCTGCCTACCGATTCCATGAGAGGGACAGTTTCCTCTCCCAGGGGCTTGATGCAGGACAGAATGATATTGCGGGCTTCGTTAAAGGTAGGCACGGGAGACCTCCTCGACTGTCATCGAAGTCCCCCTTGAAGAAGGGGGATTTAAGGGGATTTGAAGGTGGTGCTACGAGAGGTCTTTGATTTGCGAGTCATCCTGTGCCAGTGCTAAATCCCCCCCGGCCCCCCTTTTTCAAGGGGGGAGGTAAGAGCGGGAGTTAGGCGGCGTGAACGAGCTCCAGCGGTACCTCGTACGGAATCTCGTGGACCTCCATCTCCAGGAGGTCGATGGATAGCTTGCGGTTGCGCAACAGCTCGCCCTTGCCGAGCAGGATCTTGCAGGCTTCGGCTACCTCGAGGCTCGCCACCACGGCCGGGGTGAAGGAGGGGTTGCCTAACTGCTGCTCGATGCCCTTGCCGGCGACCCAGTTCCGGTAGATGCTCTGGATGGTCGTGTCCCCGGGGAGCTGCGTCGCGACATTGCCGTACCAGCCGCCGATGGCCCCGTGGACCATGGGGATTCCGGCAGCGGTGCAGATCTCGGCGAGTTCCAACCGGTAGGAGATATTGTCGAGGGCGTCGACCGCCACCATCACGCCAGCCAGAAGGTCGAAGCCGTTGGCCAGGCAGAAGGCGTCCTTTACAGCTGTTACCGTGACGGCGGGGTTGATCTCGGCGACCCTGTCGATGGCAGCCTCGACCTTTGCCTTGCCGAGTGTGGCGGGGGTGGAGAGGATCTGCCGGTTAAGGTTGTGCTCCTCGAAGATGTCGGGATCGATGGCGACGATGTGACCTACTCCAAGGCGCGCCAGTTCCTCGATTACGTATCCACCCAGCCCGCCGCAGCCTATGACGGCGACCTTGCTCCGGAAGAGCTTCAACTGCTCTTCCAGCGAAATCATGTTCCTGTTGCGCTGGTAGCGCGCCGGGAAAATCCCGTGCTCCAGCGCCAGTCCCTCGACGGCTGCGAGGCCGAGATTGAACTCCTTGGCGGCGGCACATTGTGCGGCCCAGGGAAGGAGGCCATCCCGCGTCCAGTTCTGCAAAAACTCGATAGCAGTGTTCATATCACCCTCCTCCAACCAGCGGAAAGAGCGACAGAGTATCCCCGCCCCTCAGTTCCGAATCGAGGCTCCCGTGCCGGCCGTTGATCATGATGATCCCGATCTCTTCTTCGGTAAGCCCCAGGTCGAGCACCACATTGCGGCAGACGGTCCCTTCGGGGAGGTTTCTCTCCTCCGCCTTGAACCTGCCGTTTCTGAAGGTGGCGAATAGCTTGATAGTGACTTGCATGATGGCACCTGGTCTACATGTGGCTCTTACTACGGCTATCTTTTGCGTGCTTCGACAAGCTCAGCACGAATGGATTCACAGCGTTCAACAACTTCACCTTCCACTGACTACTTCACTTTCCACTGCCGTTAGTGTGTACCCAATCCGTTCGCCCTGAGCCTGTCGAAGGGCGCATTGTTTTGATTAAAAAACCCGGCGTGGCTGGTGCCACGCCGGGAGATGGTGTCGACTAGAAGTTCCAGAACTCGTCGATCTCTGCATCGGTGAAATCCCACACCGCGTTGTGCGGTGCCACGGGCTCGTTCTTGAAGAAGTCCGGCAGCCGGTCGTGCTGGCTGGTGAGGCCTGCCTCGATGTTGAACTGACGCTCCAGCTTCAGGATGTGCTTCCCGAGGTTGGTGACGTCGTCGCCGGTGAGGGCGATGCCGAAGCGGGCATTGATCATGTCGATCAGGGCCGGGAGGCACTCAGGGATGTCGAGAGCCGGGAAGGCGACGAAGATGCACATGCCGGTCGAGTCGACAGCGGCGGTGGCGATCTGCAGGTTGCGGGAGAGCTCGACCTGGCCGTCCTTCTTGAGCGGGTCCACGTAGCCGCCGACGTTGAGGATGTTGGTGGCGATGGTGTAGCCGGAGGTGTGGTCGGCGCCCATGGTGCTGGTGGCGTAGGTGATGCCGATCCCCTTGACGGAGCGGGGGTCGTAAGCCGGGATGGCCTGGTTCTTGACCACCGGTACGCGGGTCACGCCGTAAGCGCGTCCGACCGAGCCAGCGCCGCCGCCGAGGATGCGGCCAAGCGGGGTCCCTTTGGCGATCTCGTCGGTCAGCATGCGCAGCATGCCTTTGGAGTCGCCGAAGGGGAGGATGCCTGCTTCCATGGCCACGCCGAACATGACGGCGGTCTCGATGGAGTCGATCCCGATGTCGTCCATCAGGTTGTCGGCGAGGGCGATGTCGTCCAGGTTGTCGATGCAGCAGTCGGCGCCCAGGCCCCAGATGGTCTCGTACTCGAAGCCGGAGGTAACGTACTTGCCGTCCTTGTCGTTATAGACCTGCGAGCACTGGATGATGCAGCCGGCATGGCAGCCGTGCTTCGGCTTGCCGCCGCGGGCCTTGATGGTGTCGTACATGGTCTCGCCGGAGATCTTGTCGTGGGCTTCGAACTGGCCCGCGGTGAAGTTCCTGGTCGGGAGGCCGCCTGCCTCGTTGAGGATGTTGACCAGCACGTTGGTGCCGTAGGTGGGGAGGCCTTCGCCGCTGACCGGGTGATCCAGCAGCGCCTTGGCGAAGGTCCTGGCCGCGACCTTGAATTTGTCCGGATCGGCGATCTTCACGCCCGGGGCGCCCTTGTCGTCGATCGAGATGAATTTGATCTGCTTGGAGCCCATGACTGCGCCGAGACCGCCGCGGCCGTGGCTGCGGATCTTGCTGTCCGGGTCCTTGACCGACATGTTTGCTGCGGTCATCTTGAACTCGCCGGCCGGACCGATGGTGATGATGCCGGTCTTCTTGCCAAGCCTTGCCTCGACAGCGTCGATGACTGCGAAGTTCCCCAGGCCGAGAAGTTCCTTCTCTTCGCTGATGGTGATGCCGTCTACGGTCACGTTCAGGTTGTACCAGGCGTCGCCCTTGGGAGCGCCTTCGATGATGATGGCCTTGATGCCCATCTTGGCCAGCATCTGGGCTGCGGTGCCGCCGGCGTTGCTTTCCTTGATGCCGCCGGTCAGCGGGCTCTTGGCGCCGGCCGAGAGGCGGCCGGAGTTGGCTGCAGCGGTACCGGTAAGGAGGCCCGGTGCGAAGACCAGCTTGTTCTCGGCGCTCAGCGCGTGGCAGGAGGCCGGCACTTCAGCCGCCACGATGGTGGAGGTGAGGCCGCGACCGCCGAGCCCCGCCCAAGCTGCCGGGACTTCTTCGATCTTGCAAGTGAGGTCAGTCATGTTTACGCGAAAAATCTTGTCCATGCTCTTTCTAGCTCCCTCTATGTGTATTACTTCCGCCTGAGCGGAAGGTACTCCTTTCCAAAAGGGAGGCTCCGCCGTTTCCAGCGAAACCCGTTGGCCGGGCGCCATAAGGGTTTCCCTGTTAGGCAGCATGGCTCGGAGATTATCTGTTGCGCTCTTGATCCGGGTACTAAATTCCCCCTCCCTTGACGGGAGGGGGGGCTAGGGGGTGACCCCTTCCTACATTGCTGCCTTGAACATCTCGATGACCTGGTCAAGGGTTGCTTTGCGGGGGTTGGTGAACTGGCAAGCGTCTTTCTTTGCGTTTTCTGCCATGACCTTGAGGTCCTCTTCCTTCACGTTGAGGGCCTTGAGGCCGGTCGGGATGCCGATGGAAGCGGAGAGGCTGCGGATCCTGTCGATGGCTTTCTGGCCGGCTTCGGTGACGGAGAGGCCGTCGATGTTCTCGCCGAGGGCTTTTGCGATGTGGGCGAAGCGCTCCGGGCAGGCGATCAGGTTGTACTGGCTGACGGCCGGCAGCAGGATGGCGTTGCAGACGCCGTGCGGCAGGTTGTAGAAGCCGCCCAGCTGGTGAGCCATGGAGTGGACGTAGCCCAGGGAAGCGTTGTTGAACGCCATGCCTGCCAGGTACTCAGCGTAAGCCATCTTGTCGCGTGCCTCGAGGTCCTCACCGTTGGCAACAGCCTTGGAGAGGAAGCCTGCGATCAGTTCGATAGCCTTGATTGCGCAGGCGTCGGTGATCGGGGTGGCGATGGTGGAGACATAAGCCTCGACAGCGTGGGTCAGGGCGTCCATGCCGGTTGCTGCGGTCAGTGCCGCCGGTTTGCCGACCATGAGCAGCGGATCGTTGATGGCGACGTTCGGAGTGCAGCGCCAGTCGACGATGGCCATCTTCACGTGGGTGTCGGTGTTGGTGATGATGCAGAAACGGGTCATTTCGGACGCGGTCCCTGCGGTGGTGTTGATGGCAACGAATGCCGGCATCGGCTTGGTGCTCTTGTTGACGCCTTCGAAGTCGCGGATGTTGCCGCCGTTGCCGATGACCAGGCCTACGCCCTTGGCGCAGTCGTGGGAGGAACCGCCGCCCAAGGAGATGATGGCGTCGCAGCCGTTGTCCTGGTACACCTTCACGCCGTCATGCACGTTCTTGTCGGTCGGGTTCGGCTCGGCGCCGTCGAAAATGACAACCTTAACGCCGGCAGCTTCTACCTGCTCCTTCACCTTGTCGGCAACGCCCATAGCCGAGAGGCCTTTGTCCGTTACGAGAAGCGCTTTGGATGCGCCCAGCGCCTTAACCTGTCCGCCGGTCTCTTCTGCAGAGCCTATGCCCATGAGCGATACGGTCGGGATAAAAAATCCATACGTCTGTTTTCCAAGTGCCATCTTTCAATTCCCCCTGTGGTTTTGTTCGGGCGTTTCCGCCCGTGTGGTGGTAAAGGCCTGCAAATGACAGATACTGCATACGCTTTCGTAAAACGGTTTTCTAAGTCATCGCAAGCCTCGTACCATTATTTTACCGAAGCGACATTTTTCTCTCTGCCTTACTTCTTTTCTCAAAATACCGTATACTTATGATTCATTTGCTTTTCTGTCCCCCCCGGCTGCCCATAACCGGGCGTTCTGAAAGGGAACATGCGGAGTGTTCCACTTTGGAACGGCTGTCATCTTGTGGAACGCTTCCCCCCTTCAGGTTACCCGCCTTCCTTCCGCCTTCAATCTCCAGAGCTGAAATTTATGTAAATAGGTTTGTTTGCCCTGTATTCACCACCTTAGCTGGCCCCTAAAAGGGCGCTGCATTGATGGCGGTGCAGCGCGTCCACGAAATTGGTATCGATATTGCCTTGTGTATACAAATTCCTTTGCAACGGGTACCCGACCCTAATGACTATCGGGGGAGTGATGGCATGGAACTGATCGACACCTACGGCAGGCGAATAAACTACCTGAGGCTCTCCATTACCGACCGCTGCAATCTGCGCTGCTGCTATTGCATGCCGGCTGGCGGGGTAACCAAGATCGAGCATAAGGAGCTCCTCTCTTACGAGGAGCTTTACCGTGTCGCCAGCGCCGCTGTCGCCGAGGGGATCGAAAAGATCAGGGTGACGGGGGGGGAACCGCTGGTGAGAAGGGGAGTGACGGCATTCCTGGAGCGGCTGTCGGGCATTGCTGGGTTGAAGGAGCTGGTCCTGACCACCAACGGGGTGATGCTGGAAGAGCTGGCGCTCCCCCTGCGCAGGGCCGGGGTGGCACGGCTGAACATCAGCCTCGATTCTCTGAACAAGGAAACCTTCGCCATGATCACCCGCGGCGGAGACGTGGCCAAGGTCCTTGATGGTATCGCCGCGGCTGAAAGGGCGGGCTTCCCGCCGGTAAAGATAAATATGGTGGTGATGCGCGGGGTCAACGACTCCGAGATCCTCGACTTCGCCGCCCTCACCATCGACAAGCCCTGCACCGTTCGCTTCATAGAGTACATGCCGACGCTGCGTGATCACGGCTGGGATGCCCAGTGCATGTCCGGCAACGAGATCCTGGGAAGGATATCCCAGCGCTACCGGTTGCTCCCCCTGGTCGGGAGCGAGACCGCAGGCCCGGCCAGGAATTTCAAGATCGAGGGTGCAGCCGGTGCCATCGGCATCATCACCCCCGTCTCGGGCCACTTCTGTGAAAGCTGCAACCGGATCAGGGTGACAGCCACCGGCCTCGTGCGCGGCTGCCTCTTCTCGGGGGACGGCACCGATCTAAAACCCATCCTCGACAGCCCGGACCCCGACCTGCTGCGCGAAACCGTGCGGCGGATCGCGACCGACAAGCCCGGCCGCCACCAACTGGTGGAAGAGGGGGCGGAGAAACGGCTGGTGAACATGTCCAGGATAGGCGGGTGAAAAGGCGGTGAATGGTGAATGGTGAATGGTGAATGGAGCCACCAGCGGCTGAAAAATTCTGCAAGGAGGTAATGATGTCGGGTGTGATCGTGGCGGTAAGCATCAGCAAGGGGAAGGGAGAAAGGAAGAAGCCGGCTCCCTCGGTTCATCTGCGCGAAAACTACGGCATCATCGGCGACGGCCATGCCGGCGACTGGCACCGCCAGGTGAGCCTCCTGGCCCAGGAGAGCATTGACAAGATGCGGGCCATGGGACTGGACGTCGGCCCGGGAGATTTCGCCGAGAACATCACCACCCAGGGGATCGACCTGATGAACCTGCCGATCGGTTCCCAGCTGGCCATAGGGCCGGTGCTGCTGCAGATCTCGCAGATCGGCAAGGTCTGCCATACCCGTTGCGCCATCTACTACCAGGCGGGCGACTGCGTAATGCCCAAAGAAGGGGTCTTCGCCACCGTGCTCAGCGGCGGCGTCATCAGGCCGAACGATAAGATCGAGCTGCTGTCACAGGCGGCATAAAACACAGGACGTGGCTTTAAAGGGAGAGTGTCATGAAGGACAAGAGCAGCAGGAAGGGCAATATCATTTCGTTCCGTATGAGTGATGAAGAGCGCGAGATTATCCAGCAGCTGATGGACAGCAAGAACAAGAGGGCGTCGTCGATCATGCGCGAGGCTTTCAACCTCTTCAGGGAGCAGTGGGAGATGTCCAGGCGCATGGAGAGCCCGATCCAGAACTAGATCCTTTCACCTTTACTCAGTTACCGACTTCCGAGGATTTCATGTACGTTGTTGCTTGCATAAAGCAGGTTCCCGACACGACACAGGTGCAGATCGACCCGGTCACCAACACCCTCGTGCGTGACGGCATTCCATTTATTGTCAATCCTTACGATACCCACGCGCTTGAGGAGAGCCTCCGGATGAAGGCCCGCTACGGCTTCAAGGCCGCGGCTCTTTCCATGGGGCCTCCGAACGCGGAGGCGGCCTTGAGAAAGGCCCTGGCACTCGGTGTCGATCAGGCAGTCCTTCTTTCGGACCGTGCCTTCGGCGGCGCGGATACCCTTTCCACCAGTAATGTGCTGGCGGCCGCCATCAACAAGCTGTCCAAGGAAGACGAGGTCGGCCTCGTCTTCTGCGGCAAGCAGACCATCGACGGCGATACCGCCCAGGTCGGCCCCGGGATCGCCGTCAGGCTTGGCTTCTCCCAGTTGACCCTCGTGGACCGGATCGAGCATCTTGACTTCATGGCCAGGAAGATCCGGGTACGGCGCAAGCTGGAAGGGCGCTACGAGATCGTGGAGGCCAGGTTGCCGGCCATGATCACCGTGGTGCGGGAATTGAACCGGCCGCGTTACCCGACAGTCCCCATGCGCCTCAAGGCCCAGCAGGAGAAGGTGCAGGTCTGGGACAACAGTCACCTGCAGCTCGACGTGAACAGCATCGGCTTGAAGGGCTCGCCCACCTGGGTGAGCAGGATCTTCTCGCCCTCACGGACTCAGGGCGAGATGCTGGGAGACGGACTCGGCGATCCTGCCGGGACCGCTCGTCTCCTTATCGAGCGGCTGATGGCACGGGACGCGCTGGCGCTGTAATCAATAACGGCCGTCGGTCGGGTCATTCCTGAATAGCACCTTCCCCCACCCCCTGACCCCCTCCCTCAAGGGAGGGGGACTCAAAGCTCTCACTTTTCTACAAGGTGGCGACTCGAAGCTCTTCCCATATAACAAGGGGCGACTCGAAATGCTCCCCCCTTGATAAAGGGGGCAGGGGGGATTGGGACGAGTGAAAACAAGAAGAAGGGAAATAGATGACTGAGACAAAAGTGAAGATAAAGAAGCCACGCGGCAAGGTCAGGTTGTTACCGGGGAAATGCATCTCCTGCGGTGCCCGTTGCGAGAGCAGCTGTCCGGTGGACGGCATCCAGATGAACGAGGCCGGCGAGCCGCAGATCGTGCTGGAGAAGTGTATCGGCTGCCTCAAGTGCGTGAAAGCCTGCCCCGGCAACGCCCTTGAGATCTTCTATACGAAAGAGGAACTGGAGATACTCGCCGCACTGGCCGATCAGAAGGATGCACCCGAGGACGAGCTGGAGCCTGAGGAAAAGGCGCGCAGGGAACTGGTTGACGGCTATCGCGGGGTTTGGGTTTTCGTGGAACAGACCGAGGGCGAGGTCGCCAAGGTCTCTTGGGAGCTCCTTGGGAAGGGTGCGGAGTTGGCCAAGAAGCTGGGAGTTGAACTTTCGGCGGTGATTTTTGGCGACCGCGTCTCGCATATCTGTGCCGAGGCCTTCAGTTATGGCGCCAACAAGGCATACCTCATGGATCAGCCCGTGCTGCACCATTACAGGACCTACCCGTACCTGGACGCCCTTTGCTACCTGATCGAGAAGCACAAGCCGGAGGTTATCCTGATGGGCGCCACCGGCATGGGGCGCGACCTGGCGGGAGCCGTGGCTACCAGGGTCAAGACCGGACTAACCGCCGACTGCACCGGGCTCGACATCGACGGCAAGCGCAACCTCATGCAGACCCGTCCCGCCTTCGGTGGCAACATCATGGCCACCATCATGTGCGACCGTTTCCGGCCCCAGATGGCCACGGTCCGTTCGCACGTGATGCCGATGCCGCAGCGTTTTCCCGGGAAAAAGGGCATCATAGTCCCCGAGTCGCTCCCGATCAGAGAGGAAGATGTCTTCACCAAGGTCCTCAAGGTGATCCGTGACGCAAAGGGAGGCGAGGTCGATATTGCCGGCGCCGAATTCATCGTATCGGGCGGGCGCGGGATGATGGCCAAGGAAAATTTCTCCATTCTCCAGGAACTGGCTGACGAGCTGGGCGGCGTGGTGGGCGCCTCCCGCAGCGCGGTCGACGCCGGCTGGATGCCTGCCGACCGGCAGGTGGGACAGACCGGCAAGACCGTGCGGCCGAAGATCTACATCGCCTGCGGCATCTCTGGAGCCATCCAGCACCTGGTCGGGATGCAGGACTCCGATCTGATCATCGCCATCAACCGCGACAAGGAAGCTCCCATTTTCGAGGTCGCCAGCTATGGCATCGTCGGCGACGTCTTCGACATGGTACCGGCCCTGACCAGTCAGCTCCGTGAGATGAAAGCCGCCAAGGCAGCGTAATTTGCACCCTTCGACATGCTCAGGGTGGACGGGGGGGGCTCAGGGGAACTCCGTTCATGCTGCGACTGGGGACCTGCCGTTCATGCTGCGACCGGGGACCTGCCGTTCATGCTGCAACCGGGGACCCGCCGTTCATGCTGCGACCGGGGACCCGCCGTTCATGCCGCGACCGGGGACCCGCCGTTGATGCCGCCACCGGGAACCCCCGTTCATGCTGAGCAACATGATTGGCCGTTCGTGCTGAGCCTGTCGAAGCACGCATTACAGTGGTTCTTAAAGCCACGGCTTTGCTTGAACCACCTGATATCTAGGAAGGAAATCCTGCTATGCAACCAAATCCGATCGCCTTTACTCCTTTGCTGGTAGTTGCCGGCCTGCTCTTTACCTGGAGCTGCTACCGCCGCCTGAGCCTGGTCAACATCGGGACCGCCGAAGACAGGTTCTCCCGCGCCGCGGATCGCCTCAAGGAGATGCTCCTCTTCGCCTTCCTCCAGAGGCGCGTTGTCAGCCGCCCCTTCGGCATCAACCATGTCTTCATCTTCTGGTCGTTCCTGGTGCTCGCGCTCGCTAACGCCGAATTTCTGATCTCCGGCGTCTTGCCGGCGGTGAAATTTTCAGCTTTGCCGGCAGTCATCTACAACCCGCTGGTCTTCGCCTTCGACGTGGTCTCCCTCTGCGCCCTTTGCGCGGTAGTTGTCGCCATCATCAGGAGGGTCGTCGCTCCTCCCTACGAGGAAGCCCGCACCGGGGAGGCTTTTGCCATCCTCTCCATGATCGGCATCTTGATGCTGGCCTTTTTTACCTATCATGCTGCCGACATAGCGTTAGGCGTCGAGCCGGCGGCGGCTGCCATGCCGATCTCCGCGGCTTTGGCCTCGCCCCTGTCCAACCTCTCCGATGTAGCGCTGACATCGATCGCTTACGGAGCCTGGTGGCTGCACGCCGTCGTGTTGCTGGCCTTCCTCAACTACCTCCCTTACAGCAAGCACATGCATATCCTGGCGGCGATCCCCAACTGCTACTTTAAAGAGCTTGAGACTCCGAACACTCAGCCGCGCGAGGAATTTGCCGAGGAAAACTCCTACGGTGCCGGTCGCGTCGACCGCTTCTCCTGGAAAGATCTTTTCGATTCCTTCGCCTGCACCGAGTGCGGCCGCTGCGAGAAAGGGTGCCCGGCTGCGACCACAGGCAAGGCCCTCAATCCGCGTGTTCTCATGCACGTCATCAAGGAGAACCTGCTGGCCAACGGTCCGCAGTTGCAGCATGGCGGCTCCCCGCCCGTCTCTTTAATCGGCGAGGGGGAGGGGAGCATCAAGCCCGACGCCATCTGGTCCTGCACCACCTGCGGCTCCTGCCTGGCCGCCTGCCCTGTTTTCAACGAGCAGATGCCGAAGATCGTCAAGATGCGCAGGCACCTGGTGCAGATGGAGGCCGACTTCCCCGAGGAACTGCTGAACCTCTTCGAGAACATGGAGCAGCGCAGCAATCCGTGGGGGATCGCACCGGGCGAACGCGGCAAGTGGGGAAGCGCCCTGGAGGTGAAAAGCTTCGACGCCGACAGCACCGAGTATCTCTTCTACGTGGGATGCGCCGGCTCGTTCGATTCCCGCAGCAAGCAGGTAACACACGCCATGGCGCAGATCCTCGACGCCGCCGGGGTCTCCTGGGGGATACTGGGCAAGGAGGAGAAGTGCTGCGGGGACAGCCTGCGCAGGCTGGGGAACGAGTACCTCTTCGACAAGACCGCCAGGGAGAACGTGGCTCTCTTCAAGGAGAAACGGGTGACGAAGGTCATTACCCAGTGCCCGCATTGCTTCACGACGCTTAAGAACGACTACCGGCAGTACGGCCTCGAGCTGGAGGTCATCACCCACGCCCAACTCATCGAGTCGCTGATCGCGCAGCGGAAACTTCCGCTCGACGCCGGGATTTCCCAGAGCGGTAAAACCGTCTTCCACGACTCCTGTTACCTCGGCAGGCACAACTCGGTCTATGATGCCCCCCGCTCGGTCATTGCCGGAGCGACCGGGCGTGCACCGCTCGAGATGGAAAGGAAACGCGAGAACTCCTTCTGCTGCGGCGCAGGCGGAGGTCGGATGTGGATGGAAGAGCACCAGGGCGAGAGGATCAACCTGAACCGCGTCGACGAGGCTTTGGCGACTTCCCCCGACACCATCTGCGTTACCTGCCCCTTCTGCATGACCATGATGGAGGACGGGGTCAAGGAGCGCGGTAACGGCAAGGTCAGGGTCAGGGACGTGGCCGAGGTAGTGGCCGAGACGCTGGTGCGGTTTTAGTTTTAGGGACAGGGGATTAGGGACTCGGGATTGGGGAGATAACTCCCTGTCCGCGAGTCCCCAGTCCCCCCAGTCCTAGCCCCAAGACTTTCTAGCCCCTAGCCCCCAGCCCCTAGTCTCTCTAGCCCCCAGTCCCTAGTCCCTAGTCCCGTTTTATGGAGGCACAAATGTCTTCTCATCAGACCAACGCAGTGCCGAACCTCTTGCCGGATCTGGAACCGGCGCTGAGGGAGTACCCCTCGAAGCTGTTCGTGGAGGCAACCAGCCGCTGCAACCTAAGCTGCGTCATGTGCATGAAGCAAAACGGCGGGGGGATGGGCGATGGGGATCTCGATCACAGCACCTTCCGCGCTCTCGAACCGGCCTTCGGCAACCTCGATGCCCTGGTGCTCAACGGGGTAGGGGAGCCGCTGCTGAATAACCGGCTGGAGCAGTTCATAAGCCGGGCGAAGAAGCTCATGCCCGGCGGCAGTTGGATAGGATTCCAGTCCAACGGTCTCCTCCTTTCCAACCTGCGGGCCATATCGCTTCTCGATGCCGGCATCGACCGGATCTGCCTTTCCATGGACGGCGTCGACGACTCCACCTTCCAGTCCATCCGTACCGGAAGCGAGCTCGAGGACCTGGAGCAGGCCTGCTCGTCGCTGGTCGCGGCCAAGAGGGTCTGCGGACGGCCGGAGATGGAGATCGGGGTAGAGTACGTCGTCATGCGTGACAACCTCGCTCAACTCCCCGCCGCCCTGGCCTGGGCCGCCGAGCGGGGGGCAACCTTCGCGCTGGTCTCACACCTGCACCCCTTCGACGAACAGCACCTCGACCAGTGCAGCTATGACCTCTGTACCGATGAGGCCATCGCGCTCTTCCACAGCTGGAAGAGCAAGGCGGACCTCAAGGGGATCGACATCGGGCGCTACTTCGAGGTGCTCTGGAGTTACCGCAAGTCCGAGGAAAACAGGGCCATCGTCGACTTCGTGGCGGCCATGAAATCGGATGCGCAGCAGCGAGGGATCACCCTGGACCTGAAGAGGCTCCTCTCCATCGATTCCGGACGCATCGAAGAGAGCCAGCATGTCTTCGAGGAGGCCATGAAGCTGGCCCGGAGGGTCGGACTCGACCTGCGGCTCCCCGAGGTGACCAGACGCGAAAAGCGCAGCTGTGCCTTCATCGAAGGAGGGTCTCTCTTCGTCTCATGGAACGGCCTGGTCCATCCCTGCTATCACCTCTGGCATCAATGCCGCTCGTATGCCACTGGGTGGTTGCATCCGGTGAAGCCGCTGATCTTCGGCAACGTCGCCGAGCGGGGGATTCTTGATATCTGGAACGGTTGCGAGTTCAGACGCTACCGCGAGAACGTCCTCAGGCACGACTATCCCTCCTGCGCGGAGTGCAACTGCTCGCCGTGCGACCTGGTCCAGAAGGAGGAATTCGACCAGGACTGCTACATCAACTCGGAGCCGTGCGGCAGCTGCCTGTGGAGTTCCGGAGTCTTTCGTTGTCTCGATTAGGGCAGACCGGACCTTCTTTATCCTCTTTGTTGTTGACGTAAGCGTCCGGAAAACTGAAACATTCTGGCCGGGGGGCGTCGTTTTAATTGTTGACAAAAAGGCTGGCAAAAGGCGATAGTCTCATGAGCCGTATACGGTACGGTTCGAACTCTTGAGAGGTTATTACCATGTCGTCTAACGCTCTTGAAGTCACACCGAAAGCCTGGAGCCTGTACGTCGAGAAGGAAATTCTGGACTTGCAGCTGTTGAGGCCGGAAGTTGCGAACTCCTGGCAGCGCTGCCGCAGCCTGAAGGTTGATCCCTACCACGAGGAGCACTGCGTGGTGAACCTCCCCGAACTGCGCGAGCGGAGGTTCAGCAAGCAGCACCTGCTGAAGGTCGCCCGCCCGTTCATGGACAACCTTTACAATTTCGTGAAGGGCTCCGGGTTCCAGGTCGTGCTGACCGACGAGTATGGATATCTCCTCGAGGTGCTGGGCGACAACGAGATCGTTTCCCGTACCAAGAGCGTGCTCCTTTGCCCCGGCGGCAACTGGAGCGAGGCGGCCAAGGGGACCAACGCCATCGGCACCGCGGTGGTCGAGCGGCGGCCGGTCCAGATCTACGCCTGGGAACACTACTGCAAGGAGCACCACTTCCTCACCTGTTCCGCAGCCCCCATCTTCGATCCCGACGGCGATCTCATCGCCATCCTCGACATAAGCGGCGATTATCGCGTCGCCAACGCCCACACCCTCGGCATGGTGGTCTCCGCTGCCAACGCGGTCGAAAACCAGCTCCGCCTCCTGCGTGCCACCGACAAGCTCTACGTGGCCTACCGCTACTCCAACGCCCTGATAGAAAACATGTCGGATGGCCTCATCTCCATCAACAACAGCGGCATCATCACCGAGATCAACGCCAAGGGCGCGGAGATCTTTGGCATCACCCCGTCGCGGGCCAAAGGGCGGCACATCGAGCAGGTCATCGACCGTCCCCCGATGCTGAAGGTGCTGACCGACGGCGAAGAGTACGACGACCGCGAGATCATCATCGAGAAGGTCGGGCGCAAGATCTACAGTTCGGCTTCCCTTTTGCGGGATGATTCCGGCGGTGTCATCGGTGTGGTGGCGGTCTTCCGGGAGAGCGACAACCGCCAACCGCAGAAGCGTCCCACCGTCATGCATTCGCATTGCTACACCCTGGACGACATCATCGGCGAATCGCCTGCCATCGCATCGGCAAAGGAATGGGCAAGGCTCGCGGCCGACAGCCCATCGACCGTGCTTATCAACGGCGAAAGCGGCACCGGGAAGGAGCTCTTTGCCCAAGCGATTCACAACGCCAGTCCGCGCCGGGGGCGGCAGTTCATCGCCCTGAACTGCGCGGCACTTCCGGAAAACCTGATCGAGAGCGAGCTCTTCGGTTACGAGGAAGGGACCTTCACCGGGGCCAAAAAGGGCGGGCAGGCAGGGAAGTTCGAGGTCGCCGACGGCGGCACCATCTTCCTGGACGAGATCGGGGACATGTCGCTGAACGTGCAGTCCAAGCTTTTGCGCGTGCTGCAGGAGAAGAAGGTTTCCAGGATCGGGTCGGCTCGTGAGAAGTCCGTGGACATCCGTGTCATAGCGGCCACCCACAAGGACCTGCAGGAGGAGGTACAGAAGGGGAACTTCAGGCAGGACCTCTATTACCGCTTGAACGTGCTGGGGATGAGGATTCCGGCACTGAGGGAGAGGACGGAGGACTACGAGCTACTCACCCGGCACCTGGTCCAGAAGCTCTGTGAGAAGGTAGGAAAGCCGATGGTCGGCATGGAAGGCGGTTTCCTGAAGAAGATAGAAAGCCACAGCTGGCCGGGGAACATAAGGGAGCTCGAGAACGCCCTGGAGAGGGCGATCATCCGCTCCGGTCCCCGCGGCATGCTGACACCGGAGCTGCTGGATTTCGGGCAGATTGCACAGGTGGTGACGGTCCAGCCGAAGCCGGCGGAGATATCATCGCTTCGAGACGCCGAGAAGCAGCTGATCAGCGATGCCCTGGCCTTCTACGACGGCAACATCCAGAAGGCCTCCAGCAAACTCGGCATCGGCAGGAACACCATGTACAGGAAGATGAAGGAGTACGGAATTTAAAGTCCCCCTTTAACAAAGGGGGATTTAGGGGGATTTGGTTTTCGTTTCCCATGAGGCAGTATAGGCAACCGCCCGAGGCAAATCCCCCCGCCCTCCCTTTTTCAAGGGGGGAGGTTAGAAGCCCCTAGCCCCTAGTTCACATATCCCCCGCCAACTCCTGCAGCAGATAGAGCTTCACATTAACCTTCCGCACGCATTCGACCACTTCCCGCAGCTGTTCCTCATCGAGGCCACACTCTTCATCCACGCCCTGAAAGTACGGGTAGCCCTTCGGAAGCGGAGTCAGCGCGCCGTCGCGCAGCAGCATGGCATCGACCATGTCGTTGACGCGTCCCTCGGCCTCCCACGGATCACGATAGTTGAACTGCCGCGCCACCACGTGAAGTCCCATGCCATTGTCGAAGAGCGCCTTGACCTCGAAGGAGAATTCTCGCGGCGCTCCATAGCTCTCGCTCCGGCCGGAGCGCACCATTACCTGGGCACCCGCCTCCCTCAGCAGGTCCGCCACCGATTCGGCGGTCATCGGCTCGTATTCCGTTTCGTCCATTCTTAAACCTCCAGTCGCAACTCGATCCCCCAAGACACCTGTTTCTCGCCTTTCGCCGTCAACACCCAGAGGGTCGGCAACTCCATCTGCTCGGGTGCGGGGCCTACGCCGTCGGTGAGATAGATCACCGCTGCCGGAGGTGGCTGCATGGTCCTCGCATAATCGAAGACCGGGCGCAGATCGGTGAAGCCGCCCCCGTCGTAGCGCTCAGCGTGAAACGATGATCCGCGGAACGCCTCGACCTGCTGGATCCTGCTGTTGGCGTAAAGTACGGTGATGGTGGCGTCGCGGCCCCTGGCGATCTGCACCAGCTCCCGCCCGAAGGCCTCCCGCAATTCCACGATATTGGTGGAGTCGCTGACGTCGATGCCGACCAGCAGGTTCAATCGGTGGCGCTTTCTCGATCCCGGGGTGTCATGGCCGAAACGGCGATGCTGACGCATCCAGGTGCTTTTTCTTCCAACGCGGCCGGCGGTGGCCACGAACTGCCGCAATATCTGTCGCCACGGGATCGGCGAGGGAACGAGCAGGCTCTCCACCACTTCCCTGATTTCGGCGGGTGACTCCCCGTCGCTGCCCCTCAGGCTCTCGCGGGTCACCGCACGCACCATCTCCTCGGCCAGTGTCACAGGGGTGCTGTTGGCGTCGTCCCATATACCGTGGTCGTCAAGGGGCGCGGGTAGGGGCTGGCGCTCTCCCTCCCCGGCTGCGCCGCGATTCTCGACTTCCGCATCGCCATATCCGCTTCCGTCCAGGTTGCCGATATCGAAAGGTGCCGCAAGCTCCGCGTAATACTCCTCGGCCGCCAATCCGTCGTCCATGCCGAACTCGGCGGGGTAAACGGCACCTTCAGGGAGTCCGGCGGTAGAAGGATTGATAGCCAGGTCGCAGGCGACATCCCAGTCGTGCTGGTTCCGGTCCTTGCGGCGCAGCATGTGCAGATGGAGCAGATGCTTTACCAGGTGCTCAAGGAGGGCTACCTGCTCACCGGCTGAAAGCCGCGCAAAGGAGGCTGGATCCATGGCCAGCGTCGGGACGCCGTTGCGTATGGTGATCCCCGCAGGCTTGCCATCGAGGGGCCGCTCTTCCCGGCGCAGGTTGAGGATGAAGTGGCCGTAGAATGGATGCTCCCGCAGAAGCCGTACCACAGCTTTTTCGAGGCCATCGGCTGCCATGGACGTCAGTAGGCCTCCCGGGTGATGGCCTGCATGGCGTCGAAGATCACGCTGTCGTGCTGATCTTTAACCAGCGCCAGTGCGACCTCCGGGATCTTGAGGAGGCTCTTGACGAAGCCAAAGCAGAGGTCCCGCGGGAGCACGGAGATGTAGGCCACCAGATTTTCCTCCTGCGCCTCGGCCAGCACCGGCGATGCTTTCAATGTGGCGCTCAGGTCGTTGATGGTGGCGGCCTGCATGTCGTCGCGCTGATTGTGCGCACGCTCGGCAACCTTGGGCCATTCGTTGAGCACCTCCCGCGCGGTCAGGGGGCGCCCCTTCTGGTCGGACAGCCATCGCATGAAAGTGATGGCCGCCTCCTTGCCGACGATGCCGGCGTAGACCTCCATCTCGAGATCCTTGGGGAGCCTGCAGTTCCTTTTCACGGTGCTGACCATCTCCCAGCCTCGCTCGGTCGGCTCCACCTGCAGGTCCATCGGTTGTCCCTGTTTAGCAAGCATCCCGCTGTTCCCCGCCAGGAACTGCCGCACCTCGGTGGACAATTCCCGCTCGGCGGCATAGCGAGACCAGCACTGATAATCCGATTCGACGTAGATCATCACCATCCGGTCGATCAGGGCGCGGTCGAGGGTCGCCACCTGGTAGCTCCCGTCAGGCGGGTTGATGCTCACCACGACCTTGTGCCGCCTGGAAAGGCGGTGGGTGTGAAGGGCCCTTTGCATCCCCTCGGAGGGGGGCTCGACGAACTGGAAGATGGCCTGCAGGGTATCCTCCTGCTGCGCCCGGTTCAGCTCGTCGCAGTGGATCACCGTCGCCGGGTCGTCATCACCCGGAATCCACGAGGGGCGGGACCAGTGCATGACGTCGCCGCTTCGGTAGGGGATGCCGACCAGATCGCCGACCTCCATCTGTCCGAGTCGAAGCGAGACATAGCGCCGGTCCAACTCACGGCAGGCCTGGATGATCCCAGCCGTCTTGCCGACGCCACGATGGCCAACCACGCAAGGGGTGAGATCGGTCTTGGCGAGGATCTCCTTCACCACCACTTTCATCTGTTCAACGTTCATGGCTTCCCAACCCACCTCCAAAGGCGATTTGACACTCATCCGGCCAATACTGCAACCTCTCATGATTGGCAGCTAGCCAGAAGTGTCTTATCTTACACAGTTGTCAAACTCCGTGAAAGAGGGAAATTCACTCTCTAA
>NZ_JBXKJL010000473.1:0-2204 GCF_056994735.1 Geomonas sp. | reverse complement strand
TGATGTTTCCATATGCCAAGAGCATTAGCTTCTCTAAGTCTTGCTTCATTTTCTTCTCTTGCTCTTTGCTGCTCTATCCTTTGTCTTTCTTGAAGCATGAGTTGTTCTACTGCCACTTTAAGATTAGCGTAAGCTCGTTTATCTTCTTCAATCTTTAAATTTCTTTCTTCTATCTCTGCATTATTAAATACAATTTTAAGGTAAGCAATTCTGCTTTCTACCTCTGCTTTATAAGCTATATAATCTTCTGGAGCAATAGCCATGTATTCTGTGTACTGCATTGTTCCTCTTGGCTTAGTAACAAGTTCTTTCCACTGCCTTATAAACCAACCTGTACTGTCTATGTAATCAATATGACTTGCTGTATCAGCTATAAGTATATGTCCTACTCTTATAACTTCGTATGCTTCATATGTATGTGTTCTGCCGTTCTTATCTTTTATTCTGTGTCCATTTTCAAGCATACCTTGTACAAAATTAGTATTAAGTATTTCTAGGTTTGAACTTGAAAATCTGTATGTATTTTCTGTATGTTTTACATTAATCGAACCAGATGGATTAATACTGTCTATAGTTAGATAATCATAATTATTATCTAATGCTTCTTTAACAATAACAGATTCATATAAATGTTCTCCGAGTGTTCTTCTTGTAGGAAGCTTAACTCTAGTACTTTTTTTTATAACTTGGTTTTCTATTGTTACTTGTGTATACTCTGGAACTGCTGCTAACGGTTCAACAGGTATATTTAATTCTTCTTCTGATACTTTTACTATATCGTTTGGTGTGTAATAAAAAGCACCTATATTTAATGATATTCTATTGTTACTGGTTATTTCTTTTATATAAGCTAAAATGCCATTGTACATGCTGTTTTCTCTTATTATTCTTACTATATCCCCAACTGCAAATCCATTACTTACTGGCACATCACTCACCTCACCATTTGTATTTTCTGTAACAACTTCAAATCTTGTTGTATAAAAACTTTCCTGCTCTCCAATATCATTTATAACTCTATAAAAATTTTCACTTCTATCTTCGTAACTTGTTATAACATCATATTCTCTTTGATAAGTTAATCTTCTATGATTTTGTTCAATACATCTTACTCTTGTTATGTTGCTAGGCTCTACTACTTCAAATCTTCTTCTAAAACAACTAAAAGTTCCTCCTGTATTGCCTGTTACACGATATATGTCTGACCTTCCAATTATTTCTTCCACATCATAAATGTTACCTACTGTTAAACTGTTTAAATAGCTTTCGTTATCTATACATCTCATTCTTGGCATAATACATATCCCCTTTTCACTATAAATAGTTTAATAAGAAACACTAGACCTTTTGAGCCTAGTGTTTAATTGTTGAAGAATTATGTCGTTATCTTAAAATGGTGCTTAATTTGTAAAATCTACTGTATTAGAGCTGTCGTCTTCCTTTGTTGCTTCTTCAATGGTAGCTCCTGCAATAAGCTTATCTATCTGCTCTAGTGTGAAGCCTTTGGTTATTTCCTTTAAATCATATCTGTCTCTTTCTACCATTTCCTTTTCTGCTTCTGTTAAAGCTGTAGGTGGAAAGGTTGGAAGAACACTATAATTTACATTTGTAGCTTCATTACCAGTTTTAGTTGTTGTTATTGTTATGTCGTAGTTTCTTAAATCTCCCATTTGTTTAAGCATGTTAAGCAGTTGTTCAAAGATTTTGTTTCCCTTATCAAGAAGTTCAATTCTCTTTGTATTTCTGTTTATAACATTTATAATATGAGATTTAGAGCAACCATACTTTTGAGCTGTCTTTGTCTTTTTCTTTTCTGCTATGTCGGCACACATCTTGCAGCCTTTACCCGGACATTTAATACCAAGTCCTTTACCTTTGTTAGCTGACTGTACCCAATGTACCCATCTGCTTTCCGGCTGTTCGTCGACTATTCTTAGTTTAACTACTTCTCCCGGTATAAGCTTTACATACTCTACTTTCTTTTCTCCGCTGTTGTTATTTCCTTTGTTTTCAATTTCATTCCATGCCATTTTACATTACCTCTTTCATTTTTATTTCTGCATTTTGCAGTTATTTTGTTTTGGTGTTTTTGTATTTTAGAAATTTACATCGCATAAATATAATAGCATGTTTACAACTGAATGTAAACTACTATATTGAACTTTTATACATTAAGTTTCGACAATCAATTTAACCACCTCCTT
>NZ_JBXKJL010000472.1:0-7517 GCF_056994735.1 Geomonas sp. | reverse complement strand
CTAGAGGAGGAAGTCGACCACCAGCCCCTTGATCTTGATGATCTGCGCGGTAATGCGGATGTGGTCCTTCTGCTCCCGCATCACCAGGTGGTAGAGCAGGTCGGCTTCCTTGTCGATCACCGTCATGACCTCATGGGTGCGGCCGGTGAATCCCCCGCTGACCATCTCGATCTTGTAGGCCTCCGAGGAGACCTTCCTGGCCATGGTCGCTATCAGTTCCCTGAAGGTCTTGAAGTTGGCGATGGTCGGCTCGCGTTCCAAGACCTCCCCCGCCTTGTCGATCTCCTCCTTGATCCGCTGCAGCTCGCCCGCGTAGTCGGCGTTGCTGCGGGCGATCTGGGTGAGCCTGGCGGCAAAAAGAGGGGCCGTCGGGCCGGCGATGCTTTTGGGAGGAGCACCCTTCCCCTTCTTGGTGACGCTGCGGGATTTTGATTTTTCGTCGATACGCATGGTGGCACCGCCGTTGGCTGGCCTGCATGAGATATGTCGCCCTGCTGATTTTAATCCACTTCGCTCTTCATTCAACCCCCGCTCCCGGCCGGCGTTTTCTCCCATGCCGGCCTCCCTCACCCTGGCCCTCTCTCCGCTACGAGATTGTCATCCACGAATGCCCTTATCGGGGATCCAGATTTCACTTCGTTTAGAAACTGGATTCCCGATCAGGATCGCTTCGGGAATGACAGTTTTGGAAACTGGTGGAAGATTGGTACTTCAGGAGAATGTTTGAGCGAATGGCATAAAAAAAGCCCCGGATCTCTCCGGGGCCTGTCAGTTGGTATGGCTCTTAGATTCTCACCACGTTGGAAGCCTGCGGCCCCTTGGTGCCCTGGGTGATGTCGAAGGAAACCGGATCCCCCTCGGCGAGGCTCTTGAAACCGTCCCCCTGGATCGATGAGAAATGCACGAAGACGTCGACCCCGTTGTCCTGCTGGATGAACCCGAAGCCCTTCGCGTCGTTAAACCACTTTACCACACCGTTAGCCATTACTCTTTCCCCCATGCTTTAGAATGCGAACTCGGTTTTCACTCCCGCAAAATCCCAGCGGAGGAGGCACAGGGGCATGGCCGGCGCAACCCGCCCTCAAAGGACGGGATGGCAGCCGGAGAGGTGGCCAGACCTGCCCTCCGTGACTCCGTGGCTGATGGTTTTGTGAGAAGCGCATCCTGCTATTACACCTTCCGCCTTGCCCTGTCAACCATTTGATCCCCCTCCCCCGCTGACCAGGCCGGGGGAGGGGGAGGGGTTTTACCCGCCGAGGGTGGCGTGGGCGGCCGCCAGACGCGCGATCGGCACCCTGAAGGGGGAGCAGGAGACGTAGTCGAGGCCGACGGAGTCGCAGAACATGACGGAGGCGGGGTCGCCGCCGTGCTCGCCGCAGATGCCCAGCTTGATCCCGGCGCGGGTCTGGCGACCCTTCTCGCACCCCATCTTCACGAGGGCGCCGACGCCGCACTGGTCGAGGGTCACGAACGGGTCGTCGTCGAGGATGCCGTTCTCCACGTAGAAGGGGAGGAACTTGCCGGCATCGTCCCTGGAGAGGCCGAAGGTGGTCTGGGTCAGGTCGTTGGTCCCGAAGGAGAAGAAGTCGGCCTCGGTGGCGATGCAGTCGGCGGTGATGGCGGCCCTCGGGAGCTCGATCATGGTGCCGATCAGGTACTGGATCTTGACGCCGTAGCGGGCCATGACATCCTCGCAGACCGCCACCGCGTTGGCGCGCATGATGCCGAGCTCCTTGGTCACGGCGACCAGCGGGATCATGATCTCGGGCACGATCTCGAAGCCCTCGTCGCGCACCAGTTCGCAGGCGGCCTCCATGATGGCCTGGACCTGCATGTCGTAGATCTCGGGGAAGGTCACCCCGAGGCGGCAGCCGCGGTGCCCCAGCATCGGGTTGAACTCGTGCAGGAACTCGACCTTGTGCTTGAGGGTCTGGGCCGAGACACCCATGGTTTCGGCCAGGGCCTCGATGTCCTTGTCCTCCTGCGGGAGGAACTCGTGCAGCGGCGGGTCGAGGAGCCTGATGGTGACGGGAAGACCCTTCATCTCCCTGAAGAGCCCCTTGAAGTCACCTTTCTGCATGGGGAGGATCTTCAGCAGGGCCTTCCTGCGCCCTTCGATGTCGTTGGAGAGGATCATCTCCCTCACGGCGGCGATGCGGCTCGCTTCGAAGAACATGTGCTCGGTGCGGCAAAGGCCGATCCCCTCGGCGCCGAACTCGCGGGCGGTGCGGGCGTCGTGCGGGGTGTCGGCGTTGGCGCGGACCTTCATCCTGCGGTACTTGTCGACCCAGCTCATGAGGGTGGCGAAGTCGCCGGAGACGCCGGCGGCCACGGTGGCGACGGCGCCCAGCATGACCTCACCGGTCGAGCCGTCGAGGGTGATGACGTCCCCCTTCTTGACCACGGTGCCGTTCTTGGCGACCAGCTGCCCTGCCGCGTAGTCGACCTTGATGTCGCCGCAACCCGCCACGCAGCATTTGCCCATCCCGCGGGCCACGACGGCCGCGTGCGAGGTCATGCCGCCGCGGGCGGTCAGGATGCCCTGGGCGGCGTGCATGCCGTGGATGTCCTCGGGGCTCGTTTCGACGCGGACCAGGATCACCTTGAGGCCGAGCTTGGCGGCAGATTCGGCCTCGTCGGCGGTGAAGACCACCTCGCCGGAGGCGGCACCAGGGGAGGCGGGAAGGCCCTTGGCGATCACGTCCTTCACAGCCTTCGGGTCGAGGGAGGGGTGCAGCAGCTGGTCGAGCTGGCTCGGCGCCACCCGCAGCACCGCGGTCTTGTCGTCGATCAGACCCTCGCTCACCATGTCGACCGCGATCTTGATGGCGGCCTTGGCAGTCCTCTTGCCGCTTCTGCACTGCAGCATGTAGAGGATGCCCTTCTCGATGGTGAACTCGATGTCCTGCATGTCCTTGTAGTGGCGCTCCAGGATGTCCCTGATGCCGGAGAGCTGCCGGTAGCACTCGGGGAGGACCTCCTCCATGCAGGGAAGGTCGCCGGGCTTGTACTTGGCCTTGTTGATCGGCTGCGGGGTGCGGATGCCGGCCACCACGTCCTCGCCCTGGGCGTTGACCAGGTACTCGCCGTAGAAGTAGTTCTCCCCGGTGGAGGGGTCGCGGGTGAAGGCCACGCCCGTGGCGCAGTCATTGCCCATGTTGCCGAAGACCATGGACTGCACGTTGACGGCGGTGCCCCAGTCGGCGGGGATGCTGTTGAGCTTCCTGTAGGTGATGGCGCGCTGGTTCATCCAGGAGCCGAAGACCGCGCCGATGGCGCCCCAAAGCTGCTGCTCCGGATCCTCCGGGAATTCCACGCCGAGGGTTTCCTGGATCTTGGACTTGAAGGAGGCCACCAGTTCCTTCCAGTCGGTCGCGGACAGGTCGGTGTCGAGGTGCACGCCCCGCACCTCCTTGCGGCGCTCGAGGAGGTGCTCGAGAACGTCCTTGGGCATGCCCATGACCACGTCGGAGTACATCTGCACGAAGCGGCGGTAGGCGTCGTAGGCGAAACGCTCGTCGCCGCTCTGGGCGATGATCCCCTGCACGGTGGTGTCATTGAGCCCCAGGTTGAGGATGGTGTCCATCATACCCGGCATGGAGGCACGGGCGCCGGAGCGGACCGATACCAGCAGCGGGTTCTTGGCATCCCCGAACTTCTTCCCCATCAGCTTCTCCACCGCGGCCAGGTTTCCCGCCACCTCGGCGGCCAGGGCCTCCGGATAGCGCCTGCCGTTCTTGTAGTACTCGGTGCAGACCTCGGTGGTGATGGTGAAACCGGCCGGAACGGGGAGACCGATGCTGGTCATCTCTGCCAGGTTGGCCCCCTTGCCCCCCAAGAGCTCCTTCATCTTGGCGTTTCCGTCTGCCTTGCCGGCTCCGAAGAAATAGACGTACTTCTGCGATCCCATTTTTCCCTCCTTGAAGTGGTGTTGCTATGCGAAAGGTTCTAAGTACTGCATCCGGAATTCAGAATGCAAACAGCCGCTCGGCCTTTGCGGCGCGAACGGCTGTTTACGTGAGCGTTATCTGGTGCAAGCGCGCGACAGCACGCTTCAGCGACAAGTGAGATCTTACACCGTAGCCTGAGCGCTGCCGCACGAATCATGGCGACAGCCTCGCGAAATCGGCCAGCCTGGCGAAGAGGCGGGCGATGGAGGTGAGGAGCGCCAGGCGGTTTTCCCGCACCCGCTCGTCCTCGGCCATGACCATGACCTTGTCGAAGAAGAGGTCGACGTCGGCCTTGAGGGTGGCGATCTCGGTCAGGGCGGAGAGGTACGCGCCGCTGCCGATGGCGTTCTCCACCTTCCCGACCACCCCCTTGACCGCCTGGTAGAGCGCCCCTTCGGCCGGCTCCTGGAAGAGGGCCTCGGAGACGGGGGTATCGACGCCCCCCTTGACGATGTTGCAGACCCGCTTGAAGGCCACGGCCAGGGGCCCGAAGTCCTCGCGGTTCCTGAACTCGGCGAGCGCCGCGATCTTGGCGGCGGCCTCGACCAGGTCCTCGAAGGAGACGGAGACCACAGCCTCGACCACGTCGGAGGGATAGCGGTCGGCCATCAGGTTCACGAAGCGGCCCCGGAAGAATTCCAGCACGTCCCTCTGCACCTCTGCCCGCGGCCGGGTCGTTTTCGCCGCCAAAAGGTCGAGCGAGGCGGAGACGAGGCCGGTGATCGGCTCGCGATAACCGCGGTCGAGGATGATGTTGATGATGCCGATGGCCGAGCGGCGAAGGGCATAGGGGTCCGCGGAACCGGTCGGGATGAGCCCGACGCTGAAGCAGCCGCAGATGGTGTCCATCTTGTCGGCCAGGGAGACGAAGGCGCCGACGTCGGAAGCCGGAAGCTCGCCGCCGGCCTGGGTGGGAAGGTAGTGCTCGGCGATGGCGGTGGCCACGGCCGGCTCCTCCCCGTCATGAAGGGCGTATTCGCGCCCCATGATCCCCTGGACCTCGGGGAACTCCCCTACCATCCCGGTGACCAGGTCGGCCTTGCAGAGCGTGGCGGCGCGGGCCACCTGCGCCGACACCGCGGGGTTGAGCTTCGCCGAGAGCTCCTTGGCCAGTTCCCTGAAGCGCTCCATCTTCTCGTAGGAGGTCCCCAGTTTCGCCTGGTAGACCACCGACTTCAGAGCCTCGACCCGGCTTTCCAGGGTGTGCTTTTGGTCCTCGTCGAAGAAGAAGCGGGCGTCGGAGAGGCGGGCGCGAAGCACGCGCTCGTTCCCCTTGACCACCACCTTGGGATCCTCGGTGAGGGTGTTGTTGATGGTGATGAATCCCGGGAGGAGCTTTCCTTCGGCGTCCACCAGGGAGAAGTAGCGCTGGTGCTCGCGCATGGAGGTGATCAGCACCTCGCGGGGAACCGCCAGGAAATCGGGAGAGAAGGTGCCGTGGACCGCGCTCGGGTACTCGACCAGGAAGCTCACCTGCTCCAGGAGCGCCTCGTCGGGGAGGACGTTGCCGTGGGCCTCCTTGGCCACCCGCTCGATCTCGCGGCGGATGATCTCCTGCCTCTTGACCGGATCGGGTATCACGAAATGGCGCTCGCACTCATCCAGGTAGCTCGCCAGGTCGCGCACCGGGAAGGCTGTGTTGGCCATGAAGCGGTGACCGCGGGAGACGGAGCCCGTTTCGATGTTGCCGAAGGAGAAGGGGACCACCACGCCGTCAAAGAGGGCCACGATCCAGTGGATGGGGCGGGCGAAGCGGGCCTCCAGGTCCCCCCAGCGCATCGACTTCTTGAAGGGGATGGCGCCGATCAGCCTCGGCAGGATCTCGGTCAGCAGCTCGGAGCTCTCGCGCCCCACCTCGCTCTTCCTGGCCGCGATGTACTCGCCCTTCTCGGTGGCGATGATGGTCAGCTGGGAAACGTCGATCCCCTGCCCGCGCGCAAAGCCCTGTGCCGCCTTGGAGGGGTTGCCGTCGGCGTCGAAGGCCACGCTCTTCGAGGGGCCCATGGCCACCAGCTCGGCATCGGGCTGCCGCTCCGAGATCCCCTTCACCGCAAGCGCCAGCCGGCGCGGGGTCCCCAGGGTCAGCACCTCGCCGAACTCGAGCCTCGCGCTTTCCAGTTCGCGCCTGATCAACTGCTCCATGTCGGCCATGGCCTTGGGGATAAAGCCGGCCGGAATCTCTTCGCATCCGATCTCGAGGAATAGGTCCTTCGCCATTAACGGCCTCCTTTCAAAAGCGGGAAGCCGAGCCGCTCGCGCATCTGCAGGTACCCCTCGGCGCAAAGTCTCGCCACGTTCCTGACCTTCCCGATGTAGGAGGCGCGCTCGGTGACCGAGATGGCCCCGCGGGCGTCGAGGAGGTTGAAGGTGTGGGAGCATTTCATGACGTAGTCGTAGGCCGGCAGCACCAGCCCCTTCTCGACCAGCCGCACGCACTCCTTCTCGTACATCTTGAAGAGGGTGAGGAGCATGTCGACGTCGGCCTCCTCGAAGTTGTAGGTGGAGAACTCGACCTCGCTCTCGTGGTGGATGTCGCCGTACCTGACCCCTTTGACCCACTCCAGGTCGTAGACGTTGTCCACCCCCTGCAGGTACATGGCGATCCTCTCGCAGCCGTAGGTGATCTCGGAGGAGACCGGCTTGAGATCGATGCCGCCTGCCTGCTGGAAGTAGGTGAACTGGGTGATCTCCATCCCGTCCAGCCAGACTTCCCAGCCAAGCCCCCAGGCTCCCAGGGTCGGGGACTCCCAGTCGTCCTCGACGAAGCGGATGTCGTGCTTGCCGGGGTCGATCCCGAAGGCCCTGAGGGAATCGAGGTAGAGGTCCAGGATGTTCATGGGTGACGGCTTCATGATCACCTGGAACTGGTAGTAGTGCTGCAGCCGGTTCGGGTTCTCGCCGTAACGGCCGTCGGTGGGGCGCCGGGAAGGCTCGACGTAGGCGACGTTCCAGGGCTCGGGGCCGAGGACGCGCAGGAAGGTCGCGGGGTTGAAGGTACCCGCGCCCTTTTCGGTATCATAAGGCTGCTGGATCACGCATCCCTGCCCCGCCCAGTAACCCTGCAGGGAGAGAATCAGCTCCTGAAATGTCAACACTCGGCCTCCGATAACATGCTGATTTAGCTAGGTCTAGCACCAGCAAAAAGTATACTGTATCCAAAGAGTTAGGCTCGCCAGATTACAACTGTTCAAAGCGGCTGTCAAGGAATATCAGGGGAAGGGGTTCCGGGAAAAACGCTCCCCCGCCCGCTTTTCCAGGGCCCGCCGAAGGGTCCTTCCTTGCCCCCCCGTCCCCCGGTCGACGGCCCGGAAATGCCGGTAAATTCTGCTGTTTACCCGCCCGCGCCTTTCACGGTACACTGAGCCATGGGGTGAGCGTCATGAGTGAAGGAGCTGAAATCATCATCCTCGGTTCGGGCTCGACCGCCTTTGCCGCGGCGTTGCGTGCGCAGGCCAAGGGGGCGCGCCCGATAATGATCGAAAAGAGCATGCTGGGCGGGACCTGCATCAACTGGGGATGCATCCCCAGCAAGACCCTGATCCACTCCGCCCTCTTCCGGCATCAGGC
>NZ_JBXKJL010000471.1:0-1780 GCF_056994735.1 Geomonas sp. | reverse complement strand
CGAAGCGTTCGCGGTCGGCGATTTCCGTTACGCCGGAACCATTCACCGTAATCGCCTTGAGCCCCTTGGCCCCCATGACGGCGCCGAGGCCGCCGCGCCCTATCGAGTTCCCCTCTCCCATCATGATATTGGCGAAGAGGACGCCGTTCTCGCCTGCGGGTCCGATGGCGGTGACGCTGCCACGATCCTTCAGCGCAGCCACCGTCTCCTTCACACCTTTCCCCCACAGTGATTGGGCAGGCATGAGCTCCACGCTTTCGTCATCGATGGCAAGGAAAACGGGCTCGGGGCTCTTGCCGGTCACGAAGATAACATCGACCCCGCTTGCCTTCAAGCGCCAGGCGAAGCGTCCGCCGGCGGAACAGTCGTAGATGGTGCCGGTGAGAGGCGAGCGTGAGACACAGGCAAGGCGGGCGGAGGTGGGAGACGTCGTGCCGCAAAGGGGGCCGACTGCGAAGATCAGCGGCATCTCCGGGGCGAAGGGGTCCAAGCGGAAGTAGTCCCGCATCAGCCGGACGCCCAGGCCCCGTCCGCCGAGGTATGCGTGGAGAAGCTCCGTCGGGATATCCTCCCGGTGGCAGCGCCCACGGGTCAGGTCTACGTACAAGATTTTTCCGGTCCAGCCGTACATTCAAAATCCTTTAGAAGCTCACCACAGAGGACACGGAGGGGGGCTCAGGGGACACGGAGGAACTCGAAGTCGAGGACAATCCCCCCCCAGACCCCCTTCGTTCCTCTGTGTGTTCCTCTGTGTTCCTCTGTGGTTTTGCTTATTTTTGCCTTGTTTGGTGAGCGTTTAGAGGTACTCCGCCTTCCCCCGTCGCTCCAGCTCTTCCACCACCTTCTTAACATCCTGTGCTGCGGATTTCGCGCAGACCATGACGGCGTCGGGGGTGTCGACCACGATCAGGTCCTTGACTCCCACGAAGGCTACCATTTTCCCTGCGCCATAGGCCAGACACCCCTCAGACCCGACGGATACTGACCCGGTCGCACTGATCACCACATGCCCATCCAGGTCCGACTCCATCACCTCGGGGAGCGCACTCCACGATCCGACATCGCTCCATCCGAAGGACGCGGGGATCACCTTCACGTCCCGGGCCTTCTCCATCACCCCGAAGTCGATGGACTCTCCCTTGATGCCGCCGTAGATCGCCTCGATCTGCGGCTTCAGATCGGAAATCGCCCACATTTCGTTGGTGAAGGTCAGCTTCGCCAAGGTGCTGCAAAGCTCCGGCATGTAGCGGCCCAGCTGGTCGAGGATGGTGCAGGCCCCCCAGACGAACATGCCGCTGTTCCAGTAGAAGCGCCCACTGGCAAGGAACTCCATGGCCCGCTCCAGCGGCGGCTTTTCCACGAACCGGCGGACGGCGACGGGTTGGCCGCCGGCATCGGATTCGGCCTCGATGTAGCCGTAGCCGGTCTCGGGGCGGGTCGGGGTGATGCCGAGGGTCACCAGGCTGCCGCTCTCGGCGACGGAGCGGGCTTTCAGCAGGGTCTCCCTGAAGCCTGCCTCGTCCAGGATGTAGTGATCGGCGGGGAGCACCGCCATGATGCCGTCGGGATCGAAACGGGCGATGATCGAGGCGGCAAGGCCTATGGCCGGGGCGGTGTTTCTTCCCACCGGCTCCTCGATGACGTCAACAGGCACGCCCTTGATGTACGCCAGCTGCTTCCTGGTCTCCTCGGCCTGCAGGGCGTTGGTCACCACCATGACCCGCTTCGGGTTCATCGGGACCACCCGCTCCACGGTCCTTTGCAGCATGGACTTGCCGCC
>NZ_JBXKJL010000470.1:0-5335 GCF_056994735.1 Geomonas sp. | reverse complement strand
TTCTCCTGCTTCTTGGCGAAGTCGTGGATCGCCGAGTTGAGCTTCTGGACCATGTCGTTGCGCGAGAGCTCCCCCCTCAGGTGGCGCGCGAGGTAACGGTACTCAAGGCCGTAAAATTCCAGAACTTCCCAAGGGGTCCCATCGGCGTGCAGCCGCTCGACCTCCTCGATCATCCCTCCCTCCAGACGCTCTTTTAGACGCTTGGTGATACGCTCGCGAATGACTGTGCGGTCCCACCTTATCCCCAGCGTCAGCGCCCTGATCTCGGGCCACGGCTCGCATTCGGCGCCATCGAACTCGGCAATCTCTATGGCTCGGATCAACCGGAGGGGGTCGGTAAGGTCCGTGGTGTTATGCAGCGCCGGATTTACCCCCCGTAGCCGCTCGGCCATCTCCTCCATGGAGAGGGAAGCCAGTTCTTCGCGCAGCGCCGGGTTCTCCGGGACCTCTCTCAGCCGATACGCTCTCAAGACGCAGTCGAGATACATCCCGGTACCCCCGACCAGCAGGGGCAGCCGGCGACGGTCGGAAATATCCTGAAACGCTTGAAGGAAGAGACGTTGGAATTGGAAGAGGTTGAAGTCGTATCCGGGGGGCGCCACATCGATGAGGTGATACGGTACTCCGTCGTACTCGTGCAGGTCCTTCCCTGTGCCGATATCCATGCCGCGGTACACCTGGCGGGAATCGGCGGAGATGATTTCTCCGTCGAACCTTTTTGCCAGCTCGACCCCGAGCCTGGTTTTCCCGGAAGCGGTCGCCCCCAGCACCACCAGAAGATTATAGCGGTTGTCGTCGACGCGAAACGATTGGTCGAGATTCAATGCCTGGTTGCCTTCAGCAGGTTGATCCCCTTGAGAAGGTCCAGTGCGCGGGAGAGTTGGTTATCCCTTTGCAACGCTTCCTGCTCCTTCTTGTCCTGCCCTGCTTTGGTGTCCTTGGCCCCTTTGGCGTCTTTAGTACCTTTGGTGGCTTTTGTATCTTTGGCGCCATTTGAATCTTTGGTGGAATTTGAATCTTTCGCCGGTTCGGGGGCCTGCATATGCCCGTCCAGGTCCTCTTCCCGGATATCCGGCAACTTGTCCTTTATCTGCTTCGCCGGTTTTTTATTGAACTCCACGATGATATCCGGGGTAATCCCCTTTGCCTGGATAGACCTGCCGCTCGGAGTGTAGTAGCGGGCGGTGGTGAGCTTTAGGCCGTCGCCGTTTTGAAGGGTGATGATCGACTGCACGCTCCCCTTGCCGAAACTCTGCGTCCCCATGATGACGGCCCGCTTGTGGTCCTGCAGGGCACCCGCCACGATTTCAGAGGCGCTGGCACTTCCGCCGTTGATAAGCACAACCATGGGATAGGGGGGTTCTTTTTCGCCGACGTAGGCGGTCAGGCTGCGTTGCGAGGAGGGATCCCGTCCCTTGGTGGTCACGATGAGGCCGTCGGAGAGCCCTTCTCCTATGAATCGATCGGCAACCAGGAATGCCTGGTCGACCAGTCCGCCGGGGTTGTAACGCAGATCCAGGATCAGCCCCGAAAGCGGCTTCCCGTTGTCGGCCGCCAGGGTCCTGAGGGCGCGGTTGAAGTCTTCGGCGGTATGTTCCTGGAATTCGGCGATGGCGATGTAGCCGAAGCCCGGCTCAAGTAGCTTCCCTCTCAGGCTCTTGGTCTTTATGATGGCGCGGGTGAGATGGAAGTTGATGGGCGCCGTGCCGTTTCTCAGGATGCAGAGGGTGACGTTGGTGCCGGGAGTGCCGCGCATCCGGCTGACGCACTCGTTGATCGGGAGCCCCCGGGTCTCCTTGCCGTTGATCTTGTAGATATGGTCGCCGGCGAGAATCCCTGCCTTCGAGGCGGGGGTATCCTCGATCGGCGCGTTGACCATCAGTTTCCCGTCCTGCATCCCCAGCTCGATCCCGAGGCCGCCGAATTCACCGGCCATGTGGACCTTCATTTCGCTGTAATCGGTGGCGGGGAGGTAGGTGCTGTGCGGGTCAAGGGCGGAGAGCATGCCGTTGATGGCGCCGGTCATCAGCTTCTTGTCCTCCACCTTGTCGACGTAGCTCTTTTTGACGATGGCCACTACCTCCCGGAACATCCGCAGGTAATCGGCATCCGTTCGCTTGGCTACGGCCAGCTTGTTCACTGTCGGGACAAGGAGAACGACGAGCAGGGCGAGGGCGATAACAGCGGTGATGGCCGTGATAACGGTGCGTTTGAGTGTCATGCTTCGGTGCCTTCTTCAGCAGGATTGGGGGCGTGAAAGTTTAAACAACGAATGTAAATTCTGCAGCCTTCATTGTCAACTGCTATCACGGCGGGACATGCATTCTTGCCGCCACAATGGCCTGTCCCAGCGCGATGCCGCCGTCATTGGGAGGGGCGAGACGCTGGGTGAAGACCTGGAACTCGTTTTCGACCAGAAGTCGGTGGGCTCCCTCGGTCAGCAATCGGTTCTGGAAGACGCCTCCGGACAAGGCGACCCGGTCTATCCCGGTCTCCTCGCGGATCAGACGACAGGTTTCCATGACCGCCGCCGCCAGCGTGTTGTGAAAGGTGCGGGCTATTTCCGACACCGGTGCGCCGGCGCCGATATCCTTGATGATCGACCGGATCGTGGGCCGGAAGTCGCAGATGTATTTGCCCGCCGTTACCCCTATCTCGAAACGGTACGCAGCGACCGATCTCCCCGATTCGGCAAAGGCTTCCAGTTCCATCGCCGCCTGCGCTTCATAGGACACCTTTGCCCGCAGACCAATAAGAGCTGCCACCGCATCGAACAACCTCCCGCAACTCGAGGTATAGGGGGAGTTCAGCCTCTTCTGCAGCATCTTGAGTAAGAGCTTTCGTTGTGCTTCAGGAACCTTCCGGACAGAGGACAGGGGGAGGTAGAAGAGTTCTTCTCCAACCGCGTCATAGAGATACGACAGTGCCATGCGGTAGGGCTCCCTCACCGCGGTATCTCCACCCGGTAAAGGGACGGCGCGGAAATGCCCCTTCCTTTCGAAGCCGGAGTATCCCCCGATCAGGAATTCCCCGCCCCAGAGGGTACCGTCGGGGCCGTATCCAGAGCCGTCGAAGATGACCCCGATGGCCTCTCCCTCGAGGCCGTTTTCCGCCATGCAGGAAGCCAGGTGGGCATGATGGTGCTGGACGCCGATCCTCGGGAGACCTTTCACTGCTTTCGCATAGCTGGTGGAGAGGTAGTCCGGATGCAGGTCGTGGGCCACCATCTCGGGCTCGATTCTCAGGAGACGCTTCATGTGGCTCACTGTCTCCTCAAGAGACGACACGGTGGCGGCGTCCTTGAGATCACCGATATGCTGGCTGAGAAATGCCTTGTTCCCCTTGGTCAGGCAGACCACCGTCTTCAGCTCGGCCCCAACGGCCAGGACCCTGTGCCGGATCTCGGGCAGCGTGATGATGCGGGGGACGTAACCCCTTGACCGGCGCAGGAAAACCGGCCGCCCCTTCGAGATCCGCATGACCGAGTCGTCGGTGCGGGTGAAGATTTCACGGTTATTGGTGAGGAAAAAATCGGCCAAGCCGCCAAGGCGCCGCATCGCCTCCTCGTCGCGGTAACATATCGGCTCGTCGCACAGGTTGCCGCTGGTCATCACCAGCGCGGTGAAGTTATCCCTCAGCAGCAGGTGGTGCAGCGGGGCGTACGGGAGCATCACGCCGAAGTTGCCGGTAGTCGGGGCCACCAGCGGTGCGATGCGGTTGGCGTCGCGCTTGGGCAGCAGCACGATAGGGCGCTCGGGGCACGATAGCAGCTTCTCTTCCGATTCCTGGACCACAGCGTAAGTCGCAATGGCCGCGAGATCGGGCGACATGATTGCGAAAGGCTTGTGGTCCCGCCTTTTCCGCTTTCTTAGCTCCTGCACCGCCGATTCATTGCAGGCGTCGACCGCAAGGTGGTAACCGCCGAGTCCCTTGATGGCGATGATCTTCCCTTCCTTCAGCAGGTTGATAGCCACTTCGACAGGGTTGCCCTCGACCGCCGTGCCGCTTGGATCGAGGAGAGTCAGCATGGGGCCGCAGGCGGGGCAGGCATTCGGCTGGGCGTGAAATCTCCGGTTCTCCGGATCCTCGTATTCGGACCGGCACTCGTCGCACATCTCGAACGGGGCCATGGTGGTAAAGGCCCGATCGTAGGGAACGGAGTTGATGATGGTATAGCGGGGCCCGCAGTTAATGCAGTTGATGAACGGGTAGAGGTAACGACGGTCGTTTGGATCGAAAAGCTCCGCCTGGCAATCAGGGCAGACGTCACCATCGGGGGCTACCTGGATCAGGTTGCCGCTGCCGCCGCTCTCCCTGATAAAAAAGCCGCTGCTGTCTGTCACTGCCATGTCTTTGACTGTCATGCAGCTGATGGCAGCCAAAGGCGGGGCGGTGTCGGGGATGGCGCGGGCGAACTCCTCCAGCGTCTGTCTCGGCCCCTGCGCCTCCACGATCACGCCGGAAGGGGTATTCATGACCCACCCCGACAGACTGTATCCGGCCGCCAGCCTGTAAATATAGGGACGGAATCCGACGCCCTGGACAATTCCCTCTATCTCGATCCTGATCCTTTTGTTAATGGCGCTCACTCTCCCCGGCTTTGAGGTTGAAGTTCACTCACTCACTTTATCTTAATTCTGACAGATGTCGATTTTCTCCTGCCTTTTGTGCCTTTATTGATAGTCTCACATTGTCCCTCCAGTGACAGTTGGGTTTCCTGCTGAGTGTCGGCTATGACAGAAGCCGGCGGGGGAGTGCGGAAGAAGGTACATCGCTGCAAAATCGTTGACTTCGTCCCTGCTCTGATGCATAACCCACATCATCACAAGGAGGCGGTAATGGAAAAGATGGCCAGGCATTTCAAAGGAAAATTCATCACCGGTCTCTTTGTCGTGGTGCCGCTGGGGATAACGATCTTCATCCTGAAGTTCCTCTTCAACTTTGCCGACGGCATCCTTGGAAGCTACATCGACTCCGTGTTGTCAGTCTTCATCCATCGGGACTACCATATCCCCGGCCTTGGCATGATCACCGGCTTCGTAGTCATCTACCTCTCGGGGGTGCTGGCCACCAACGTCATGGGGACCCGCATCCTCAGGTGGTGGGACGAATTGCTCTCCCGCATCCCCCTGGTAAAGTCGATCTACAATTCGAGCAAGCAGCTGACGCAGGTGTTCAAGGAGGGGAAGACCTCCTACCGTAAGGCGGTCTTCGTCGAGTGGCCCAGACCCGGGGTGCGGGCCATCGGTTTCGTCACCGGGGAGGTGCTGCGGGACGGCGAGAAGATGGTGGTGGTCTACATCCCGACCATGCCGAACCCGACCTCGGGATTCGC
>NZ_JBXKJL010000469.1:0-1275 GCF_056994735.1 Geomonas sp. | reverse complement strand
TTCGTAGAGCAAGGACTGGCGGCGGCACTGTTGCGCAAGAAGCCCACCGGGCGGCAGTATCGCAAGCTCGACGGCGCCCAGGAGGCCCACCTGATCGCGCTGGCGTGCGGCGCCTCCCCGGAGGGACGGACCCACTGGACCTTGCGGTTGCGGGCCGACCGGTTGGTGGACTTGGACGTGGTGGAGTCGATCAGTCCGGACTGTGTGCGCATGACGCTCAAAAAAACGCCCTCAAGCCGTGGTTGAAAAAACAATGGGTCATCCCGCCCCAAGCCAATGCCGACTTCGCCTGCGCTATGGAGGACGTACTGGAAGTCTACACTCGGCCGTACAACCCGGCTTACCCGGTGGTGTGCCTGGACGAGACCAGCAAGCAGTTAGTCGCCGAGACCCGCACGCCGCGGCCAGCGGAACCGGGCCAGCCGGGGCGGACTGACTATGAAGACGAACGGTGCGGGACCGCCAACCTGTTCATGACCTTTGAGCCCCTGACCGGTCAACGCCCCGTCACCGTCACCGAGCACCGCACGGCGGTCGATGTCGCCAAGGAGGTGCGCGATCTGCTGGAGGTCCGCTATCCACATGCCGAGCGGGTGGTCCTGGTGATGGACAACCTCAACACCCACAAACCCGCCGCACTCTATCAAGCCTTTGAACCCGCCGTAGCCCGGTCGCTGATCGAACGGCTGGAGCTTCATCACACCCCCAAGCATGGCAGTGGGTTGAACATGGCGGAGATCGAACTCAGCATCCTGAGTCGGCAGTGCTTGGATCGCCGCCTCCCCGATGTGGATACCCTGACTCCGGAGGTAGCCGCTTGGGAGCCGGCACGCAACAGCGACGCCCGGCCGGTGAATTGGCGCTGCACCACCCCCGCTGCCCGCATCAAGCTCAAGCGTCTCTATCCGTCAAGTCAGGACGGGTGAAGTACTAGTCATTCTCAAATGATAACCATTATTAAATACTGAAAGCTTGATCTAAGTCAATCGGTTGATTCCTTAACGTTACTGTAAAAATCCTCCCGTAGGTCGGGTTAGACGCGCCTGCCACCCAGGTGGCCACTTACCACGAGATGACGGGCGCGTCGTAACCCGACAGGGAGCCGAGTCTCCTCGCTGGGGGTGTTTGTTGCTAATAAAGCAGGATCAGTTGAGGAGCAGGCATCATTCTAAGTACAAACAGCTAATTTTTTTGGAGTGACTCCAATAATCGAAAGAACGCGATCAGGTTGTTGGTTGTACCGGGTAAAAAACGCTTGAGCGGCCTTCACCAGGG
>NZ_JBXKJL010000468.1:0-2047 GCF_056994735.1 Geomonas sp. | reverse complement strand
GCGTGCTCCCTGTCCCAAGCCTCGGTGATTTCGTCCAGTCGTTGGAATTCTTCCGGATAGGGGATGAACCGACTAAAATCGAACGGGCTCTCTCCAGCAGCGAATTCCAGGAACTCTTCAATCGCGTCCTTCGCTTCCTTCGGGGCTTCAACCGTCAAATAGTTCTCGCACCAGTCAGCCATCATCTCTCCATGTTTCGCCCACCATCCTCCCTCGCGTTTTTTTGACACTTCTCACTCAACACCACCGCAATTTCACGCGACCTGACGTGGTTGTAATCCATCATCCCGTTGCGGTTGGCGTTGCTTGAGCTGTTTCGGCGGGGGGAGCGTCTTGGCTTTGGCCTCGGGGGGCGACCAATGGGTCCAGAGGGCGTCGAGTTTCATCACCACGAACCGCACCCGCGTCTTCCGCCGCCGCCATTTGTACCGCACCTTCTCCAGGAACCGGAACATCCGGTTGGTCCGCTCCACGTGATTGTTCGTCCGCACCCGACGGCTCAGCGGGTTCTTCAGATACGCCATCACCTTGGGGAACTTCTCGGCGCTCAACTGGTCCAGCGCCTTGACCAACTCCGGTACGGCTTGAAAGTCCGAATGGCGCACGATCGCCGCCCGGCGGCAGCCGGCTTGGTGGAAGTCCTTGGGCGTGTCGAACAACCAGTAGATCCGATCGGCGAACCGGCGCAACGTCGTCAGCGCGGGCAAGTATTCATGCATCCGCTCTAGGTCGCCGCGTTCCGACTCGGTGAGATTCTCCCGGCGTTTGACGATCAGGTGACGACGCTTGAAGACGAACTTCGCCTTCTCCTTGACTGACAGGCCCCGGCGGGAGGCGGCCCCCCTGGACTTGGCGCCCTTGCGGCCCCGCTTCTTCTTCCGCCCGGCCTTGCCCCGCCGGCCCATCGCCGTCCGCAACCGCCGCACGGCATCCAGGATGAGCTTGTTGATATCCTTGATCACGTGAAAGACGCACAGCTGATGATCGGCGTCCGACCAGAGCTCCTCCAGCACCGCGGGGTACAGGTTCGAGCCGTCGGTCACCACGACCTTGGGATTCAAGCCCCAATTCTTCAGGTTCTGGAGGAACCGACGCATGTGATCCTGGTCATTGGCGGCGACCAAGGCGAAGGCCACGGGCAGGTCCGAGAGCGGGTCGGTAGCCAAGAGCAAGGTGAAGCGACCCAGGTGCAACTCGTCGACGCAAAGGGTGCCGCTGAATCGCTCCAGGACCATGCGGCGATGCGCGGCCATGTCGAGACCTTCGGCATGGCCGTGGAGCACGTCATAGACAAAGCCCGTGGACAGATCAAGGAGGTATTCCCGACGGAGCGACTCCAAGGTCTGTTCGACGTTCATCTCGTCCTTGAGGATGCGATCGAGGACCAGGTCGCGGACCTTGTTGTCGTAGAGGGCTTTGGGAAGGACACCCTCGGGGGTGTTGCGGAAGGTCTTGCAGCAGTCGCAACGGGCGGCGTACTCGCCGCAGGTGATCTCCAGAGAGGCGATGGCCTTGTAGGCGACGGTGCGCACCTTGCGGAGCACTTTCCGCTTGCGACGGCCGTGCTTGCCGCACGTCGGGCATGGGGCCTTCTGGGGGGCGCAGTGAACGGGTATAACGATCGTCGTGGGTGCTTCGGTGCCCATAGTCTGCATCTCCGGTGGTGGGGACTCAGAACACCCTCATTCACCGGGATGCAGGCCCTATCTTTCAAGAGCAAAACGACTTGGCACCCCCGCTCTATCGGTGGTGATCAGCGAGAAGTCTCACATATTTCCCTTCCAATGCGTTCATCTTCATATTCATATCAAGATATGCCACAAATGCAACCGGCTTATCGTCCTGTCCTGCTTCCTGGACCTCCTCCCCCTCCCAAGCACCCGATAGGACTCTATCGAACTCCAATTCCTTAAGCTCCCCGGCTCGTTCATCGAGCCTCTTCTTCACAAAGAGAGTTATCGTAGGCCCAACGAGGCCAGTGATCAGGGCGCCGATAATGCCTCCTATAAGCTGGTCGTTCATGGGAGATCGGATTTGGAAGGCAATC
>NZ_JBXKJL010000467.1:0-2131 GCF_056994735.1 Geomonas sp. | reverse complement strand
TGGCAGTAGAGGCAGGTGTTGTTGACGGTCACAGTTTTGCTGGTCATGGAGGAAGAGGCGTTCTTGAAGGAGCCGCCGGCTTTGAGGCCGTCGCTGTGGCAGGCGTTGCAACCTTCAACGCCCTTCTGGCCGACAACGGCCCCATCGGTGCGGGTCAGCACCACATTCTTGAAGTGGCACCTGACGGAGCACGTGGTGTAGGCGCCCTCTTCCTTGGTGTTCCAGCTCTCGTTGGCGTTCAGCTGGCCTTCAACCTTCCCTTCGGTGAACTCGGGGCCCACTTCCAGGTGGTTCTGCCAGTGCTTGCTGTTCACGAAGCCGGCAATCTGCGGATTTCTGCTGCTGTGGCAGGCGAGGCAGCTATTCACGGTGCTCGCAGCCGCATCGAGTACCGTGAAGCTGGTGGTAACCGTTTTCGCGGTGCCGTTGGTAGAGGTGGCGATGAGGTCTACCGAGAAGGTCTTGGTGTAGTTGGTGGACGGGGTGAAGGTGAAGGAGGAGTTAGTCCCCTTGTACACGGAAGCCCCATCAACCAGGAACTCGTAGCTCTTGATGGCGGTGTCGTTGGTGGACGCGACACCGGACAGGGTGACGGGGGTGCCGAGCACCATGTTGCCGGTTACCGCAACGGATGCCTTGACCACCGGCTGGAAGGTGAAGGCTGCGACGATGCTGTGGTTGCCCGAGATCGCCTCGAAGGTGACCGTGGGGTCGAGAGCAACGTCCGCGTTGTCCACCTTCAGCGAGCTCAGCACGTACCCGGCATTCGGGGTGATCTTGTAGGTGTAGGTCTTCCCGTATTCCAGGGCGTTGTTTGCGGTCCCGGTGAAAGCCGGCAGAATCGCGCCGCCAGCACCGACCGTCGTGGTGACGGTGTACTTGGTCGCGGTGAAGTAGGCAACCACGTTCTGGGTGGTTGATTTCCTGGTCACCGTGATGGTGTTGGCGACGGTCGGATTAGCTACCGCCGGCAGAGCAACGCCGTTGATGCGGACCGAGGAGATTTTCTGACCTGCGCCCGGGTTAACCAGGAGGTCGACGGAACCGGTCTCGTCAGCAATGCGTTGCTGCCCTTGTCCACCGTAAGTGATGGAACCAGTACCTGATGTCGATGTTGACACGTACCACGCCGCGTTCGCCAGTGCAGGCACGGCGAACATCAGGGTGAATATCAGTATTAATTTCCTTAACATTTGGACTCCTTTTCATTGAAGTTTTCATTACATTTACTGCGGGTTGCCAGCCGGCAACATTTACTTGAGGTGGCAGCTAGTGCAGAAGTCGGAGTTGTTGTTGTCGCCGAGCAGGAAGTAGTTGCCGGTCGCACTGGGATAGGTATTGGCAACGTTGTCCTTGTTGTGGACGTCGTGGCAGGTAGCGCAGGTGAAGAACCCGTCGGTCAGGGCGTCACCGATGGTTTTGGTACCGCCCTTGAACGTGGCGGTGGCCTCCGCCAGATCGCCAGTGTGCGTACTGAGGGCATCGGCGTATTTGAACCCGATCGGGTGATCATTGCCGAGGCTGGCAGCGCCGTTGCTATCTTTGAGGCCGATGGCAGTACCGCCGAAACCGTCGCTATCCAGTTTGTTGGTGGTGAGGCCGTTATTGTAATGCTCGTCCACGGCAATCACACCGTCGTGGCAGCTCATGCAGAGAATGGTCGCGCCGTTGAGGGACCTGTCGCCGCCCACCTTTACAGTCGGAGTGAAGTAGGCATTGTAATTGACCTGATCGGTTATGACGTGGGACCACAGCGGGAGATAATCCGCGATGCCGCTGGTGCTGTCAGCGAGCGCGTGGTGCGGCGTGTGGCAGAATGAGCAGACGCGGCCTTCGGTGTCCTTGGTGGTCTCCGCGTAGAGGTTCATGTTGTGTTTGGAGGCGACGACACCGGCTTTGGCTACGTTGGTGCCGTTGAACTTGAGCGCGGCGAAAGCGGTCGAGGCGGCCAGCACGGAGGCGATAGTTACTGCGGTCATGATCTGCTTTTTCATTGATCTTCTCCTTTTAACGGTTAGAGTCAGTGTTGCCTGCGATTTTCCTGTGTTGTTACAAGGCATTGCGAGACTTTCTCTTCCTCCCTCCTTTCCGTCTCCGTCTAAGAGCATGTCAATTCAGAGGTACAGTCATA
>NZ_JBXKJL010000466.1:0-1371 GCF_056994735.1 Geomonas sp. | reverse complement strand
ACAAGATGTTGTGGTCTCGCGATCAGCCGCGTTTTATGACAAGCTAACGGCCGATGAGAAGCTCTCGATAGGATCACACGATGCCGGTTCTGATTCAACTCCCGTTAGATATTCCTGAGGTTGAGGTGTTAGCCACCGAATTCCGCTCGGATGGCGCCCTCCTGATCAAGGTGGAAAGCACCCGCCAGGGCGCCTGTTGTAGTCGCTGTGGTCGCGAGACTCACCACTTTCATGGGTATGACCGACCGGTCCAGTTGCGTCACCTGCCGCTCTTGGAGCGGCAGGTCTATCTGGAAATTCGGCCCAAGCGGTATCGCTGCCTACATGGTGAGGGCCGGCCGACCACGACCCAGCGGTGCGCTTGGTATGAACCGAACAGCCCGCATACCAAGGCGGTTGAGAAGCGGGTCTTGCGGTGTCTGGTGAATAGCACGGTCGTGGATGTCAGCCAGAAGCTGGGCCTGGGTCCGGATGCGGTGGAAGGCGTTCTCGGACGCTGGGTGTCGACGACGGTGGAGTGGAACCAGTTTACTACCCTGGAGACGCTGGGACTGGACGAGATTGCGCTGACGCGGGGGCACGGGAATTACGTCGCGGTCATCAGTCCCCGCGATAACCATGGTCAGCTGGCCGTGTTAGCGGTCTTGCCAGATCGCCGGAAAGCGACCGTCAAGGCGTTTCTGGAGGCGATTCCGGCGCCGCTGACAGCGACGATTCAGACGGCGTGTATCGACAGGTACGAGGGTTACGCCAACGCCGTCTATGAGGCCCTGCCCGGTGTGACCGTGGTGGTGGATCGCTTTCATGTGGCCCAACATTATCACGATGGAGTAGATCGGCTTCGGAAGCAGGAACTGAAACGACTCCAACAGGAACTGCCAGAAACCGAAGATGAACCGCTCAAGGGCTTATTGTGGGTGATCCGCCAGGATTGGACAGTACTGAGCGAAGCGGACCAAAACCGCTTGCTGCCGTTGTTTCACCAGTCCCCGGCCTTACAACAGGCCTATTGCCTGCGGCAGGTTCTGACCGGCATCTTCAACCGTGCCTTGACCAAAGACCGCGCCACTGAGGCGATCCAGAAGTGGTGCGATCAGGTGCGTGCCGGGGGCTTACGGTGCTTTGATACCTTCCTCACGACGGTGGAGAACTGGCGTGAGGAGATCACCAAGTATTTCCTCCACCGTCAGAACCGCGGTTTTGTGGAAGGGCTGAACAACAAGCTCAAGGTCTTGAAACGGCGCTGTTATGGCCTGGACAGCGGCCAGACGTTATTTCAGCGTCTCTGGTTAGATCTGAAAGGTTATGGCGTCTTCGGTTTGGGATGAAACACAACATCTTGGGGTTACCACGGGAAACCCTTTAGAGCCA
>NZ_JBXKJL010000465.1:0-39555 GCF_056994735.1 Geomonas sp. | reverse complement strand
CGTCTAATGGATTCCGTGCTGGGTCTTCGAAAGGTAGTAGTCGTAGTTCCCCTCGTAAAGACGCATCTCCCCGTGGTCGACCTCGATCACCCGGTCGACCAGCTGGCGCAGGAAGTGACGGTCATGGCTTACCAGCATCACGGTCCCCTGGAAGTTCTCCAGCGCGTTCAGCAGGATCTCGCGCGACTTGATGTCGAGGTGGTTGGTCGGCTCGTCCAGCACCAGGAAGTTCACCGGCCGGGCCAGCAGCGTAGCCAGCACCACGCGGCTCTTCTCGCCGCCCGAAAGATTCTCGATCCTCTTTTCCACGTCGTCGCCCTGGAAGAGGAAGGAGCCGAGGAGGTTCCTGATGACGCCGATGGTGGCCAGCGGGATCACGTCCTGCACGGTTTCGAAGATGGTCTTCTTGGGGTCGAGAATCTCCATCGCGTGCTGGCTGAAGTAGCCCAGCTCCACGTTGGCGCCGAGAACGACCGTGCCTGCCGTGGCCTCGGTCTCCCCCGCGATAACCTTGAGGAATGTCGATTTGCCGGCCCCGTTGACACCGACAATGGCGATCTTGCTTTGCCTCTTGACGATCCCGGAAACGCCGGAGAAGACGCGGTGGACGCTCCCATCGGGATTGGGCCAGCTTTTGGCGAGGCCATCCATGACCACGACATCGTCGCCGCTGCGGGGAGGATCGTTGAAGATGAATTTCACCACCTTGTCCTCGGGCGGGATCTCGATACGCTCGATCTTCTCGATCTTCTTCACCCGTGACTGGACCTGTGCCGCGTGGGAAGCCCGGGCCGCGAAGCGGGCGATGAATTCCTCCTCCTTGGCGAGCATCTCCTGCTGCCGCTTGAAGCTCGCCAGCAGCTGATCGCGGCGGATCTCGCGCTCCTTCTCGTAGAAATCGTAATTCCCGCCATAGGTGGTGACGGTCTTGTTGGCGACTTCCACGACGCGGTTCACGACGCGGTTCATGAAGTCACGGTCGTGGCTGGTCATGAGGAGAGCGCCCTTGTACTCGGTGGCGATCCACTCTTCCAGCCAGACGATGGACTCGACGTCCAGGTGGTTGGTCGGCTCGTCCAGGAGGAGGATGTCCGGCTGGAGGGTGAGGATGCCGGCCAGTGCCACACGCATGCGCCACCCGCCGCTGAAGGACTCAACGGGATTGTGGAAACGGTCGGGGCCGATGCCGAGGCCGGTCAAGACCTCCTGGGCACGGGAGTCGAGGTCGTAGCCGCCGCGATGCTCGAAGTCCTCCATGGCCACGCCGTACCTGGCAAGAAGAGCCTCCATATCGTCATCCGACATCGGGAGCCCCATCTGCTCCTCCATCTGCTTCAGTTCGCCGGCGAGGCGGACGGTCTCAGCCGATACGGCCATGACCTCTTCCAGGGCTGAACGCCCGGACATGTCCCCGATGTCCTGGGAGAAGTATCCGATGGTCGTCTTCTTGCCGACGGTGATCTCACCCGCATCGACCTCCTCTTCGCCGGTGATGATCCTGAAGATGGTGGTCTTGCCCGCGCCGTTGGGGCCGACCAGGCCGGATCTCGACCCCGGGAGGATCTGGAAGCTCGCGTCGCGGAAAAGCACCTGGGAGCCGTGCTGCTTGGTGATATTGGAAAGATGGATCATGCGGGTCTCCGTGAATGAAAGTAACCAATCAGCGTTAGCATGAAGGTCCTTTCAAAGACAACTTAATTTTTGCAAAGCTTCGACGGTGCCGGATGGTTGGCCAACCCCATGTGGATCACGTCATGGGCAGTAAGGACGTCGGGGGGAGAAGCGCAAGAAATCAAGGGCGTCCTAAAGCACCTAGAGGTCGCCGGGCCGCTGTACTCACAATGAGTTCGGGAACCGAGCGTGTCAGTCGTCTTGGCAAAGATTAAAATACTGCCAATTTCGGCGCGCCGAATTTCGGCGTAAAGTCACGTAATCATTCATTTGAAGCAAAAAAATAACGTTGTTTTCTAATGTTGCTTTCTAATGTTGTTTGGCATAAGCTGGGCGGCTGCGGAGCGGGGGTTCGGGTGAAGGAGTCAACGGTGAGAATCAGCAAGACAGGTAATGGAGGGGGCAGGAGCGGCATCCCTGCCCGAACGTTGAGGGAGAGATCGCTATCTCTTCTTGATGACGTACTCCACAAGGTTCCGCAAGAGGTTGGCCAGGTAGATGGAACAGAACATGAGGAGGGAGACCTTGACGAACTTCAGCCACACCGGATCAGGGATCGGTGCGACCATGCCGAAATTATCGTACAGGTACCAGACGGAGAGGATGGCGCCGACGATGGCGCCCGCGGCGACGAAGGGGCGTCTGAGCTTCGATATCTTCTTCTCCCGCTGCTCCATAATTCAAACCTGCTGCTTTGCACCCTTCGACAGGCTCAGGGTGAACGGAATCGAAGTCCCTACAGCCCGGTGAGGCGCGGGTGGCGCCGATGTCCCCGAACAGTTGTTACCTAGTCCCCAGTCTATACAAGGAGGGAGGGGGTTGACGGAAGGGGGCGTTGATTGGTGTTGTTCGTTGGGGCCCCGATTTCCGGTTTTCCTCTGTGTTCCTCGCTTTCTTCTGTCCCTCTGTGTCCCCTGTGGTGACGGCTTTGTCTTTACCGATACTCTCTTTCGCCGAAGAGCGCCGACCCTACCCGGACGAGTGTCGCCCCTTCGGCGATGGCGGCCTCGAAATCGCCGGACATCCCCATCGACAGTTCCCGCATCTCCACCCCGGGTATCCGCGCCGCCTCGACCTCGGCAGCCAGTTCCCTGAGCGCCTTGAAGTACGGCCGTGCCGCCTCGGGATCGTCGAAGAACGGGGGCATGGTCATCAGCCCCTTGATCCTCAGGTGCGGGAGGGCCGAGACTGCCCTGACCAGCTCGAGAAGTTCCTCGGAGGTGGTGCCGCTCTTGGTCGCCTCGCGCGAGATGTTGACCTGGATAAGGATATCGCAGCTCTTTCCCAGCATGCTCCACTGACGGTTGATCTCATGAGCCAGCGAAAGCCTGTCCACCGAGTGGATCATCTCGACCAGCCCGGCGATCTGGCGAACCTTGTTGCTCTGAAGGTGGCCGATGAAATGCCAGCAAACGTCCTTCGGGAGCTCAGCCACCTTGCCAACCAGTTCCTGCACGTAATTCTCGCCGAAGATCACCTGGCCGCAGCTAAACGCTTCCGCAATCGCAGAGGCGGGCTTGGTCTTGGACACAGCGACCAGCCGCACGGCGTTCGGGTCCCGTCCCGCCTTCAGGGCTGTCCGCTCGATCCGCTCCCTTATCCCCTCCAGATTCTCAGCTATCGACACGGCATGACTCCTTCCATATCAGATCGCCCCCAAGACCCTCAGCGCGTCCACCACCTCGCAAAGGGGGAGACCGACCACGTTGGTGTAGGATCCCTCAATCGTCTTCACCATGTGCGCGGCGCCCCCCTGGATGGCGTATGCTCCCGCCTTGTCGAAGGGGCACCCGGTGGCGATATAACTCGAGATCTCGTCGTCGCGCAGCTGCTTGAAAAAGACCTTGGTCCTGACCGCTTCCCGCACGGCACCGTGGCGTTCCTTGTCGAAGATGGCGAAGCCTGTCACCACCTCGTGCGGCACGCCCGAGAGCTTCTTCAGCATCCGCTCGGCGTCGGCGGCGTCCTTCGGTTTGCCCATAATCTCCCCTTCGCAAAGGACTATGGTATCGGCGCCGAGGAAAAATCTCCCCTCGGTGCCTCCAGCCGCGGAAGCTTTGGCTTTCTCCTCCGCCAGCCGCAAGACATAGTCCACCGGATCCTCTTCCGGCAGCGCCTCCTCATCGATGTCGGCGGATGCCACGCGGAAACTTATGCCTGCGGATTCGAGGAGCTCGCTCCGTCTGGGTGAAGCTGAGGCGAGTACGATCACGCTTTTCATTGGTCTCTCCTTTCGAGGCTACTTCAACTGCAGTCGGCGGCATCTCCAAGCCACGATACCGGCTGCGGCAAGGATGACTGCCCCTATGATGACGTTCAATCCAATCCCGGTGACAAGGCCGTAGATAAGGGAAACAATGCCCATTAAAAAGACCAGTGCCTCCAGGGAAACGAGCCGCCCCAGAACGGAAATCTCCTGATTCTCCTTCTTGCAACCACCGCGCATGCCCGCCTCCTTGCCTGTTAAATGGAGTTCAGTGAAGCTGATGCTTACGCCCTATTGCGGCCAGAGCTCCTCCCGGTACCGGACCGAGGCAGGAGAGGGAACTGTGGACCGAAGTCAAAATCAGGTAACTGGAAAACGGCTGCTACTGCACTTCCGGGATCCACTTCTCCAGCGCTTCGAGCCCGCGCCGGGCCAGGATTCCCCGCTTCTCCTTCTTCTTGACCCGCCCCGGCAGAGCCGGGAAGAGCCCGTAGTTCACGTTCATGGGCTGGAAGTGCGACGCCTCGGCGTTGGTGATGTGAGACGCCAGCGCTCCTATCGCGGTCTCGGGAGGCGGAACCAGCAGCGCCTCACCTTTTGCCAGACGCGCGGCGTTGACGCCGGCCACGAAACCGCTGGAGGCGGATTCGACGTAGCCCTCAACACCCGTGATCTGCCCGGCAAAGAAGATCCTCTGGTCGCTCTTCAGCTGGCAGGTGGCCAGCATCAGCCGGGGCGCGTTGATGAAGGTGTTCCTGTGCATCGAACCGAGCCGCAGGAACTGTGCCTCTTCGAGCCCCGGAATCATCCGGAATATCCTCTTCTGCTCAGGCCAGGTCAGCTTGGTCTGAAAGCCCACCAGGTTGTACATGGTGGCTTCCCGGTTCTCCTGACGCAGCTGGATCACCGCATACGGCTCCACCCCAACCCTCGGGTCGACCAGCCCGACAGGCTTCATCGGCCCGAAGCGCAAGGTCTCGGGGCCGCGGCTGGCCATCTCCTCGATCGGCATGCACCCCTCGAAGTGCACAACCTTCTCGAAGCTCTTGGGCTCGACCTTCTCGGCGTTGAGGAGCTCGTTCACGAAAGCGCGGTACTGTTCCTCGTCCATGGGGCAGTTGAGGTAATCATCTCCGTCCCCCTTGCCGTAACGGGAGGCCCGAAAGGCCTTGGAGAGGTCGATGGAGTCCGCCGATACGATGGGGGCTATGGCGTCGTAGAAGTAGAGGTATTCGCCGACCAGTTCGCCGATCCGTTCAGCCAGGGGACCGCTGGTCAGGGGGCCGGAAGCCACCACGACGATCCCCTCCGCCGGGATTTCCTTCACCTCCTCCCGGACCACCTCGATCAGGGGGTGGGTCTCTATTTTCGAGGTGATGTACCGGGAGAAGAGTTCGCGGTCCACGGCAAGGGCGCCACCGGCCGGAACCTTGGTCGCCTCGGCCCCCTCCATGAAGAGGGATTTCAGCCTGCGCAGCTCCTCCTTCAAAAGCCCTACCGCGTTTTCGAGGGAATCACCGCGCAGGGAGTTGGAGCAAACGAGTTCGCTCAGGCCCGGAAGATGGTGCGCCTCTGAGAATACCGCAGGTTTCATCTCGTAGAGTCTCACCGGCACCCCGCGGCTTGCCAACTGCCACGCCGCCTCGCACCCTGCCAGACCTCCACCAATTACCGTTACCTTCTGCATTTATCTTCTCTCCAACCTTTGATTGCGATCTCGATTGTTCTGTTGATGGTTGTCGCTGGGTCCCCTCTCCCTCGGGAGAGGGTCAGGGTGAGGGCGCTGCCACGGGCAAAGTGGTCGGTGATGCCGGCTTCCCTCACCCGGCCTTCGGCCGCCCTCTCCCGGAGGGAGAGGGTGATCAGTTTGTCACCGGTACGGCAACAGGGAGAACTTCACGATCTTCGAGAACCTGTCGATGTCGTTCTTGGCCAGTAACCGCTTTATTCCCTCAATGGACCTGCTTGGTCCCTTTTCCTTCTGCTTGATTGTCGGGCTCACCAGCACTTCGTGCACGAAGGTGCGGTCGTCGAAGGTCTTTATCTTTTTCAGGTCCAGAATCAGGTAGGGAATGATGTAGTTCTCTGCCGCCCTGAACCTGATATTTTCCTTTATCACCTCGTCCCCGTTCTTGCTCGTCTCGTCCTGCTCGCGGTGGGAATAGAAAAGCTTCCATTCGTCTTCATGCTGAAAGGCTGCATTCTTCTTTTTGAGGAAGAGCTTTGCCAGCACCGTGTGCAGCTTGACCCAGAAATGGGAGTGGTTCAGTTCTGGGTCGTTGATGTCCCATTTCTTCATCTTGTCCACCAGGGCGTGGACATATTCCGTGTAGCCCTTCTCGTCGTAGACCACCTTCATGCAGGTGATCCCCACCTCCCCGAGCTGCCGGAAGATCCCCTGGAAGGTGATCATGACACCGCTTTCGGCATTGGCATAGGCCCGCCACTGCTCCAGCGAATCGCTCTTCTCGCTCACCGAAAAGGAGAAGAGGTCGTAAGGAGTGATGGAGTCGTGGACATACTCCTTGATGCCGGCGAAGGTATCGGGATGCCTGAAACTGTTCTGGGCGCCGCCAAGGATCTTGAGAAAGAGCTCTTTTCCTTCCTTGAACTCGGTGATGTCGTTCAGGTACTCGATGTTGGTGAACCAGATTTCCTTCCGGTCCACGATACCGATCAGAGATTTGAGGCTGGTGTAATGGTGCAGCCTGTTGGGAATGGCATCCGCGGTCAGCTGATTCTCGAAGGACGATAGCTCTTTGTGAAACGGCTTTGGCATCCCCGATCTCCATCCATCCTAAATGGCCCGTGAAACCCGGCGTCACCATCAAAGCATACCATCCGGAAAATGAAAGCGGGGCCTGGAAAGAGACCCCGCGCGACATCACCGCATGCTGCTTGCGAGAGCTTACTCTTCGCTGTTACTCTTGTAGTCGCACCCTTCCTTCGGGCACTTCAGGAACTCGCCGGCCCGTTTGTAGACCTTCTTCACCAGCAGCGGGAAGCCGCACTTCGGGCAGGGCTGCTGCACCGGCAGGTCCCACAGGGCGAACTTGCACTCGGGGTAGCGGTTGCAGGAGTAGAAGAGCTTGCCAAAGCGCGACTTCTTCTCGATCAGCTCCCCCTTGCCGCACTCGACGCAGGTGATCCCCGTTCCCTTGGGCTTCACCAGCGGCTGGATATTCTTGCAGTTGGGATAGGCCGAGCAGGCGAGATACTTGCCGAAACGTCCCTCCTTGATCAGCATGTGGCTCCCGCACTTGTCGCAGATCTCCTCGGAGATCACCGGTTCCACGGCCTCGCCCGTCTCCTTGTCGAGGGGCCTGATATAACGGCATTCGGGGTAACCGGTGCAGGCGTAGAACTTGCCGAATTTCCCGAGCTTCACCACCAGCGGTTTCCCGCACTCAGGGCAGATCTCGTCGGTGGCCTCGGTGGTCAGGTCGGACTTGCTGACCTCGCCTTCCTTGAGCCTCAACAGGTTGATGAACGGCCCCCAGAACTCGTGGAGCAGCGGGCGCCACTGCTTCTCCCCGCGGGAGACCATGTCCAGCTCTTCCTCGAGGTTGGCCGTGAAGTTGTAGTCGACATACTGGGTGAAGTGGTTGGTAAGGAGGTCGGAGACCACCATGCCGACGTCTTCGGGGAAGAAGCGCTTCTTGTCCAGGCGGGCGTACTTGCGCTCGATCAGGGTGTGCATAATGGAGGCGTAGGTCGAAGGACGGCCGATGCCGTACTCCTCCAGGGTCTTCACCAGGGTCGCCTCGGTGTAGCGCGGCGGCGGCTGGGTAAAGTGCCGCTCGGGGAGGAGCTGCTGCAGGTTGAGCAGATCGCCCTCGGCAAGGGGCGGGAGGAGCCCCTCCTTCTCCTCGACCTCGTCGTCCACCCCTTCGATGTAGAGCTTCATGAAGCCGGGGAAGCGGATCACCGTCCCCGCCACCCTGAAGCGGAAGCCCTCTCCGGCGGAGATGTCGACCGAGGTCTGGTCGAGGAGCGCCTCGGCCATCTGGCAGGCCACCGTCCTCTTCCAGATCAGGTCGTAGAGCTTGAACTGGTCGGAGGAGAGGTACTTCTTCAGCTCGACCGGGGTCTTCGCGATGTAGGTCGGGCGCACCGCCTCGTGCGCCTCCTGGGCGTTCTTGGACTTGTTCTTGAAGAAGCGCGGCTTCTCCAGGGCGTACTCTTTGCCGTAGAGCGAGGTGATGACCGATTTGGCCTCGTCGAGAGCCACCGTCGAGAGTGCGACCGAGTCGGTACGCATGTAGGTGATGAGACCGACGAGCCCGTCCCCGATGTCGATCCCCTCGTAGAGCTTCTGCGCGGTGGCCATCGTTTTCCTGGCGGAGAAGCCGAGCTTCCTGGCGGCCTCCTGCTGCAGGGTCGAGGTCGTGAACGGCGGCGACGGCTGGCGCCTGCGCTCGCTCTTCGTTACCTTCTCGACCCGGTAGACGGGATTGGCCGGGTCCTTGACGACCAGCGGCTCGCCGGGCGCGCCCTCGTTCGTCAAGGTGGGGAATTCCCTCCCCCCAAGCCGGCTGAAGATGCGGAAGGCGGCGTCCTGGTCGGGAATGTCGAACTTGCCGAGCTTCTTGCCGTCGGCCTCCACCAGGTTGGCCGTGAGCGACTGGCGCTTCTGGTTTTCCAGCTTGGCGCCGATGGACCAGTACTCCTGCTCCTTGAAGGCCTGGATCTCCTTCTCCCGCTCGCAGATCAGCCTTAAAGCCACCGACTGCACGCGGCCGGCCGAAAGGCCGTAGCGGATCTTCTTCCACAGGAAGGGGGACAGCGTGAAGCCGACCAGGTAGTCCAGGACCGAGCGCGCCTGCTGGGCATCAACCAGGTCCAGGGCTATGCCGCGCGGGTTCTCCACCGCGTTGATGATGGCGTCCTTGGTGATCTCGTGGAAGACCACCCTCTTGATGTCGAAGGGGATCTTCTTCTTCCCGTCCAGCCCCAGCGCCGCCAGCAGATGCCACGAGATGGCCTCCCCTTCGCGGTCGGGGTCGGTGGCGAGCATCAAGGAGGTGATCCCCTTCATCTCCTTCTTGATGGCATCGATGTGCTTCTTGCTCTCCGGGAGCACCGCGTACTTCGGCTCGAAATCGTGGTCCACATCGACGGAACCCTGCTTGCTGGGCAGGGCGCGGACGTGCCCGAAGGACGCCAGCACCTTGAAGTCGGGTCCGAGGAACTTCTCTATGGTCTTCGCCTTGGCGGGAGACTCTACTATGACTAGGTTGTGAGGCATGGGTCCACCTGGGTGTCGGATTTCCGCTTTTTGTTAGTGTACTCGAAGTCGGCCAAAGGCAAAACAGTTTTAGCTGACGGTGAAATGCTTGCCGGGGAGCTGCATCACGGCGCCCTTGAGCTCCAGGCGCAGTAAGGTAGCGGAAACCTCTCCTGCTGTCAACGCGCTCTGCACGATGATGTCGTCGATATGCAGCGCCCCCCGGCAGAGAAGAGCGTAGAGTTCTGCCTCCTGGGGGGTGAGGGAAAAGGACGGCGGCTTGGGAACCGGGCACGGCTGACGCGGTTCGATCGACAGCTCCTCCAGGATATCCTCCACCCGCTCCACCAGCTTGGCCCCTTCCTTGATAAGGGCGTTGCAGCCCCGGCTGCCGCTGCAGTTGACGTTGCCGGGGACCGCGAAGACCTCGCGCCCCTGGTCCAGCGCATAGCGTGCCGTGATCAGCGACCCGCTGGCCTCTCCTGCCTCGACCACGACCACCCCGCGGGAAAGGGCGCTGATGATCCGGTTTCGCCTCGGGAAGTTCTCCGAAAGTGGCGCGGTCCCCATCGGGAACTCGGTGATGACGGCGCCGCCCTGCCGCAGGGCCTCATGCAGGGCCGCGTTTTCCGGGGGATAAACCAGGTCGATCCCGCAACCAAGGACGGCGATGCTCCTTCCGCCACCCTTGAGGGCGCCCCAGTGCGCGGCGGTGTCGATGCCGCGCGCCATGCCGGAGACGACGGTGATCCCCTGCCCGGCCAGTTCGCGGGAGAGCCTGGTGGCGGTGGCGAGGCCGTACTGGGAGGCCCGCCTGGAGCCTACTATGGCGACCGCGGTCTCGCTTCCGTGAAGATCCCCGAAGACGTAGAGAAAGGGCGGGGGGTCCGGGATCTCCATCAACAGGCGCGGGTAGCGCTCCGAGAGGATGTCGATAATGGCGGCACCGGAGCCCGCCACCCTTTCGCACTCGGCCCTGGCGAAGCTGTGAAAATCGTGGTTCAAAATAGACGCCACGGCAGCGCGGCTCACCCCCTTGACCCGGGAGAGTTCCTGCTCCGTGGCTGAAAGCGCCTTCTCCGGAGTCCCGAAATGGGAGAGCAGGCGCAAGAAGGTGACGTTGCCGACCAGCGGGACGGACTTGAGACCGAACCAGTAGTAGTATTCCATGGGGTTACCCCCGATCGGACTACCTGCTCTTCTTCAATTCGACCCGGTCGCCGCGGTAGACGGTATCGACGCTCTTGACGATCACCGCCGAGGACGTATTCGGGCCGGTTCGCAGCACGACCAGAGCGCCGACCACCTCCACCGGCAGCTTCTCGATCTTCGTTCCCGCGAAGCGCTGGTCGGGTGTCACGTCGCGGACGATGTAGAGCAGGTTCCCCTGCTGGAGCCCCTGCGCGGTGCCGAGGTCGATGAAGACCAGGTCGCGGACGGCCAGGGCCGTGTTGCCTGTCTGGCTGTCGACGATGTAGCCGTTGAGATCCCGGTCCGCCGCCTTGAGGGGCACGGTGACCTTCCGGTCGCGGTAGGGAAGGAGGAATGCCCCCGGCGTCACCTCGAGAAAGGACTTGGTGATGATGGCCTTGGAGACCTTGTCCTCGACTTCCGAGAGCTGCAGGTCGCCTAGGGGGATGACCCTCTCGCCGAGGATCACGTTGGTGACCGGGTGGCTGATGGCGCCCTCCTTCTTATAGATGGAGAAGCGGTCCCCGACGTTGGAGCCGTGGTCGCGCCCGATGTCGGTGTAGACGAGATCATCCTCGCCCATGATGCTCCGGCCGTGCGGCGCCGAGACTATCCGGCCCGCCGGGTCCATCTGCCTCTCCATGATGAACCCTTCGCTCCCGCTGACGCTGAAGGTATTGGGCTCCTCCGGGGCCTGCACCGCGGCGGGCGTGGCGGCTTCCGGCTTCCCGGCCGGCGCCTGGGGCGCCTCTTCAAGCTCCAGCCTGTTGCTGTAGACCTTGACCCGCTGCCCCGGATAGATGAAGTGGGGATTGCTGATGGTGCTGTTGGCAGCCCACAGGTTCGGCCAGTAGTGCGGGTCGTTAAGGAAGCGCTTCGAGAGCCCCCAAAGGGTGTCGCCCGGGACTATGGTATAGATGGTGGGCTGTTCGGATTGCGCAGCCGCCGGAAAAACCGGGGTTGCCAGACAAAAAAAGAGGGCTGCCAGATAAAAACGATTTTTCATACGCTCCTTCAGGGGCTAGCGGCGCCCCGGCCTCTCCCTCGCCCGGCTCTTCCCAGGGCGGGTACGTCAAAAGACTGTTACCTTGCCATGCTTCACCGACCTTCGACTCCATCCTTCCGGCCCCCGGGTCGTACCACGGGGCCCTCGGTTCTCATTAGCTATCTGCAGGGCGGCAAGTGAGGCTTCCCGCCCGTAAACCGCCGCCTGATGCGGGCTCGCAGGGCCGGGAAACTGTCCCTTTCCTTTCTATGCCCCGAAAAAATTTAACATAATTAAAGCTTTTTGGCCATCAATGTCAAGGAGAAAGCGCCCATTTGGGGGTTCATTAGCCCGACGGAATATGCTAGGGTATCAAATTAAAAAGCTCAAGGTCCCGCCGGCCTCACCTGCCAACGGGAAATGGAGCCGGACGGAAACCTTGCCTGGAGTGTCGGGATTGGAAAAACAGATTGTCAAAGGCGGGTATGACCCGGGAAGGACCGCCGGGTGCGGGCCCTTGAAGAAGCCGGAACTGCTGGCCCCGGCGGGGAATATGGAAAAGCTGAAGGTGGCCGTCCGCTACGGCGCCGATGCCGTCTACCTCGGCGGAAAGGCCTTCGGCCTGAGAAACCTCGCCGGCAACTTCACGGTTCCCGAGCTGGAGGAAGGGGTCCGCTACGCCCACGAGCACGGGGTGAAGGTCTACCTGACCGTCAACCTCTTCCCGGGAAATGAAGACATCGCCGCCCTGGAGGGTTACCTCGCCGAGATCGCCCACATCGACTTCGATGCCTTCATCGCGGCCGATCCCGGTGTCATCGCCCTTATCCGGGAACTTGGGCCGCAACGGGAGATTCACCTCTCGACCCAGGCCAACACCACCAACTGGCGGAGCGCGAAATTCTGGTGCGGCCAGGGGGTGAGCAGGGTCAACCTGGCCCGCGAGATGTCGCTGGACGAGATCCGGGAAACGGCGCTTAGGTGCGGGGAGCTGGAACTGGAGGTCTTCGTGCACGGGGCCATGTGCATATCCTACTCCGGGCGCTGCCTCCTCTCCAGCGCCATGACCGGCAGGGACGCCAACAAGGGGGAGTGCACCCAGCCCTGCCGCTGGAACTACGCCATCGTGGAGGAGAGCCGCCCCGGTCAGTACTTCCCCATCCAGGAGGACGACAGCGGCACTTTCATCTTCAACTCCAAGGATCTCTGCCTGATCGAGCACCTGCCGCAACTGATCGATAGCGGCGTGCACTCGCTGAAGATAGAGGGGCGGATGAAGGGGATCTACTACGCCGCCAGCGTGATCCGGATCTACCGCGAGGCGCTGGACAGCTACTGCCGGGACCCGCGGGGGTACCGCCTGAAACCGGAGTGGCTGGAGGAGCTCAGCAAGGTCAGCCACCGCGGCTACACCACAGGGTTCCTCCTGGGCAAACCGCGCGACCTGGACCACGAGTACCTCTGCGACTACGTCCGGAACTACCAGTTCGTGGCCATGGTGGAAGGAAAATCACCCTGCGGCGGAACGGTGCTGGGGGTGAGAAACCGCATCGAAATCGGGGAGACAATGGAGCTGATCGGCCAGGGATCCGCCTTCTCGACCTTCGCCCTCACCTCGATGACCGACATGGAGGGGACCCCGCTGCAGGTGGCCCACGCCAACCAGAGGGTGGTGATCCCGGAGCTCCCCGGCGCCGGGGAATGCGACCTCATACGGCGCGAGAAGGACCTCGTGGCTGCAGCCTAGAGGCCCTGCGGGCTCTCCCGCCCCTCCGTTTGACCCCGGCCCACTTTCAGGTAATATTGCATAGTTAGGGTCGCACCTCGTTAAGCTGAAAATCGAGGTGACCGGAGGTCAGGGTTGAGCGGGAAACAGAGCATTATCGTTTGCGCCTACCACAACGTCGGCTACCGCTGCCTGCAGGAGTTGATCCGGCAGGAGGCCGACATCGCCCTGGTCTTCACCCACGACGACGCCCCCAGCGAGGAGATCTGGTTCTCCTCGGTCCGCGAACTCGCCGACAGGCACGGCATCCCCGTCATGACCTCCGACATCAACCTCAGGGAAAACGTGGCCCTGCTGCGGGAGCTGGCTCCGGACCTTCTCTTTTGCTTCTACTACCGGCACATCATCCGCGAGGAGGTACTCGCGGTTCCCAGGCTGGGGGCGCTCAACCTGCACGGCTCCTATCTCCCCAAGTATCGCGGTCGGCTCCCGGTCAACTGGGCGGTGATAAGAGGGGAAAGCGAGACCGGCGCGACGCTGCATTACATGGTGCAGAAGGCAAATGCAGGCGACATCGTCGACCAGGAAAAAGTCGCCATAGATTTCAACGATACCGCCCTCGATGTCCTGAACAAGGTCACCGAGGCGGCGGTCACCATCCTCGGGCGCTCCCTTCCGCTGCTACTCTCCGGCAACGCCCCCCGCATCCCCATGGATATCTCCACAGGCAGCTACTTCGGCGGGAGAAGGCCAGCCGACGGCCGCATTGACTGGAACCGCAGCGCCGTGGAGATCTACAACCTGATCCGGGGAGTCACCCACCCCTACCCCGGGGCCTACACCCACTTCGGGGGGAAGAAGATCGTCATCTGGAGCGCGGCACCGGCCGAGGGAGATGGGGAACCGGGCAGGATCGTAAGCCGCGACCCCTTCCTGGTGGGTACCGGGGAGGGACTCCTGGAGATCCGCTCGCTGCAGGAGGAAGAAAGCGCCGAACAGGAGGGGATTGCGTTCGCGAGAGGGGCGGAGCCGGGGAAGGGGTTTTCAAGCGGTGAAAGGTGAAAGGTGAAGGGTGAAGGGTGAAGGGTGAAGGGTCCCTCACCCCCCCAGAACTTGGTTCCGCCCGCCGTGCTTCGCCTTGTACAGCAACTGGTCGGCAAACTCCATAAGCGAAGGGGGATCCTCGCCGTCATCGGGGTAGCTGGCTACGCCGACACTGATGCTGACCTTGCCCAAGGGCTGCCTCTCCCGCCCCGGGAAAGGCTCGGCCTCCACTTTCGCCCGCAAGGTCTCCGCTATCCTCAACGCCGCATCCTTGGAGGTCTCCGGCAGCAGCAGCACGAACTCCTCCCCGCCGTAGCGCGCCGCCAGGTCCGATCCCCGCAGGCTACCCATCAGCAGCCCCCCCAGCGTCTTCAGCAGCCGGTCCCCTTCCGGATGTCCGTGGGTGTCGTTGTAGCTCTTGAAGTGGTCGACATCCATGAAAATTATCGAGCAGCGCTTCTCATAACGCCGACACCTGCTGACCTCCTGGGCCAGCGATTCCTGGAAGTAACGGTGATTGTAGAGTGAGGTGAGGCCGTCCTTGAGAGCCATCTCCTTGAGGATCGAGTTGGCCTCCTGCAGCTCCTCGTTCGCCAGCTTGAGCTGCTCCACGAGTTCCCGGTTCTGCACCACCAGCCTGGCCTTCTCGGCCGCACGGCTGGCCACGGCGGAGATCAGGTCCAGGCTTTCGAACGGTTTGATGAGATAGTCGTACGCCCCGGCGCGCAGGGCCGTCAGGGCACTGTCGAGCGAGGCATGGCTGGTCATGATGACCACCTGGGTGTCGGCGTTGTGCCGCTTTATCTCGGTAAGGAGCTCGATGCCGCTCATGCCTCCCATTCTTATGTCGGTGATCACCAGGGGGTGCGACACTCTCCTGAACGCCTCTAGGGCCTCTTCGCCGCTGGCAGCCTCGGCGACCGTAAATCCGTCGGCGGTCAGGACCTGGGACACCACGCTTCTCAAGGTCTCCTCGTCGTCGACAACTAAAAGATCCATGGGTTCCTCCTCTTCTCTAGCCTGCTGCGCCGGCCGCCGCGGGTAGGGTTATGATGAAGGTGGCACCCTCTCCCTCCCCGCTTTCCAGCCGTATCTCGCCTCCATGGTCTTTTATAATACCGTAAGTTACGGAAAGGCCCAGCCCCGTACCCTGCCCCGCCGGCTTGGTGGTGAAGAAAGGATCGAAGATCTTCTGCTGGATCTCCTGGGGGATGCCGGGGCCGGTGTCGCTGACCCGCAGCTCCACGCCCCCCTGCTCCGTCCTCCTGGCCGAGAGCCTGACCGTCCCCGGGGAGCCACCCATCGCCTGCTGGGCGTTGATCATCAGGTTCATGAGCACCTGCTGCAGCTGGTTGCCGTTGCCCAGGCAGGGAGGGATGTCATCCTCAAGTTCCTTCTCCACCTTGACGTTGTTGATGCCCAGCTGGTGATCCACGATGGCCAGGGCATCTGCCATCACCTGCTGGATATCCACCTCGCTGAACTCCACCTGTTCCTGGCGGGCGAACTTCAGCAGGTTTTCGATGATGGTCTTGCAGCGCTTGGTCTCCTTCTCGATGATCTTCAGGTTCTTCTCCAGGGGGTTGGTCTCGTCAACCACCCGCAGCGAGAGCTGGGTGATCCCCAGTATCCCGGCCAGCGGGTTCTTCACCTCGTGGGCGATACCCGCGCCCAGCGCCCCGAATGCCGCCATCTTCTCGGATTGCACCAGCTGGCTGTACAGATCCTTGAGCGCCTGCTCGCGGTTCTTGAGCTCCATGGCCATACCGTTGAAGGAGCCGGCCAGGGCCCCGATCTCGTCCCGCGACTCAGCCTTGACCTCGATCTCGAACTGCCCCTGCCCCACCATGCGGGTCGCCTCGGAGAGGTCCTCGATGGGGCGGGTGAGGGTGCGCGACCAGAAGACGCTTAAGAGAGCCGCGCCGCCGAGCAGGGTCAGGGAGAGCACCACCAGGTTCGACAGGAGCTCGCGGGAAGTCAGGTAGGCGGCGCTTTTGCCTATCTGGACCCCGGCGGTAAGGCTGCCGCAGGCGATCCTGGAAAAGCCTCCCACCATCCCTTTCCCCTGGCTCAGGTATTCCATGGTCATGCCGGGGACCCGTACGCCCTTCACCCTCCCCCACCAGGCCTTGTCGGCCGCGGTCGAAATCTTGGAGCGGTCGGTATGGGCCAGGAACCGGCCGTTGGCATCCAGGAGGAAGGTCTCGAAGACCCGGGAACGGTGCGCCAGCCCGAGGAGCTTGTCGAGCCGGATCACGCCGGAGGTGGTGACCGCCTCTCCGCCGTCTTTGGCAGGCTGGTGGATGGTGAGGGTTAGGGTGGGGAGTTTGGGCGCAACGGTGGAATTCTCCACGTACGGCTCCCCCTCGGGGATGGAGTCCGGGAGGGGATGAAGCGCCCTGAAGCGGAGCAACTCATCCTTGCCGACACCGCTCTCCTCAAGCCCTGCGGCATCATAGACCGTCTCCTCGCCGTCCATGCTGCTGCGGGTGACCATGACGAACTCGCCGAACTCCTCGAAGAGCCCCTTCAGCACCTGTTGCCGCCCTTCACCTGCCTCCTCCGCCATCACCTTGGAAAAGAGCCTGAGTTTTTCCCGGTACCCGGCCATCAGGGCGTTGGCCTCGGCCGCGGTGTGCAGGACCACCGTCGAGGTGAGGTCATGGATATAGGCGGTCTTGTCTTCATGGAAAAGGCGCGCCATGGTGAAGGTGATCAGGCTCAGCACCACCGAGACCACCAGGAGCTGGGCGACCAATATCTTGAACCTGAGGGGGAACTTCACCTTTTTTTCCATTCCCGTCCCTCCTTTCCCCGGTCGGATCTTTGATGTACCACGAGGGTGCTACCGCTGCCCTTCCTCGGCCGACCTCTCCCTCCCCTCCTGTTGAAGGGGAGGGAGGTCGAACGAGAGCACCGAGTTGTCACTGTGCCACGGGGGCGGGCTCCTTTTCCGGCGCCTTTCCCGTCGCCTTTGCGTACACGATGCGGGAGGCGTAGCTGGCATTGCCGGCAGGGTCGAAGACCTCCACCCGGATCAGGTTAGCCCCCGGTTTGAGCCGGACTTCCTGCTGGAACTTTCCCTGCGCCGTTCCCACCTCGACCCCGTCCACGAAGACCTTCGATCCCGGAGCTGCCATCCCGGTCAGCATGAACGGGCCGGCCGCCGCTTTCCCCGGAGGAAAATTCACCGTGAGCCCGGGGGAATCGAGCATCTGCACCAGCTCGCACTCTCCGACCCGGCTGAAGGAGCCCTCCCTCCCCTCATCGATCCGGCTGACCCGCCAGAAGTAGCTACCGGCTGAGAGTTTGCCGGTGGTGTAGTCATGCGTCGCCCAAGCCGCAGGAGCGCCCTCCCGGGCGCGGACCTCGCCGGCTCCCCTGCCCCCCTGGGCGGAGACCTTCTCGTCGATCAGGCATTTCCTGAATGACGGGTCCGGGGAGAGCTGGAAGTGGTACTCCCCCGCAGGCCCCCTCCAGCTGAAGCGGACCCTGGGCGGAAGAAGGCGGTAGCGGTAATGGGCCTTGTCGCCTTCCGCGAGCGCCGGGGCGGCGGGAAGCGGGACAGCGCGCCCGACGGCGACTCCTTTCTTCAGCGTGATCCCGTGATTGGCACCAACCCGGACCATCCGCCCCTTCTCCATGACCACCGCCTCGCCGGCGTAAACCGCGAGGCTTTCGCTGTCCTTGCCGTTGCGTTGCACCCTGAAGCGCGCAGCCCCCGAGGAGATGCGCGCCACGTGCCCCGCGGCGGAGACCTCGACCCCCACCTTTCTGGAAGCGGAAAGGCTCCCGCGCAGTTCGCCGTCGACCTGCACCCTGTACGATTTCGGTCCCGCCTCGTCCTCCCCGTTCAGCCTGGTCACCACCACCAGGGAGTTGCTCCCCAGAAAGATCCTGTCCTTTTTGCTGAACGATATTCCGGCTCCCGAATGGTCCAGGGTCTGGACGGCATCGTCGCTGTAGAGAGGCATCCCCTCGCTGGCGCCCCCCCAGGCGATGGAGTTGCCGCGGCGGAAGCGGACGTCGCGCTGCAGGGAGGAGAGGGTAGCCTCGGCCTGCCTGCCGCCGGCAAAGCGCCCGGCTCCCTCTTCCACCGCCCCCTCCATAAGCTCCTTGAGGGGCGTCCCCGAGGGAAAGAGGGCGTAGAGGAAGATGATGAAGAGCGAGAAGATGACGAGCACCAGCAGCAGCGAGCCGCCGGCTTCAAGGGCCACCGCCCCCCATTTCCTGGCGCGGCTTCCGGCCGTCATGGCTGCCCCCCCGGCCCGGGGCCCTGCTGCCTCGAGTGGACGCTGAGGTTGATCAGCTTGGAGCAGCCTGCGCCGTTGCGGACCACCATCCCCACCACCTGCTCGCCCTTCTCGATCGGCAGCTCGATGGCGAAACGGCCCGCTTCATCTACTCTCACCGCCGTCCCTTCGACCTCGAGGGCACTTCCCGGGTCGACCTCCCCGGAGACGAGGCAGCGGGCGGCGCCATCACGGTCGACCCTGAGCCACCCCGAGGCGCTGCCGTAGGCCGTACGCTTCTCGCCTGAGGGCTCCGCCAGCTTCAAGACCGGCGCGGGGACGGTCGTGCCGAGGAACCTGCCGAGGGAATCTCCCATCTCCACCTTGAGGCTGGTGGTCTCGGCCGCAACGGTGGTCTGGAAGCGCCCGAAGGAATCGACCGGGATCTTGCGGTCGTTGATGACCACGAAGGGGGCCGTCCGGTAGCGGTCATCCGGCGCCACCGGCACCTTGTCCTGGAAGTCCCCCCTGATCTCCACCCTCCTGTTCAGTCTCCTCCCCGGAATGCTCCGGTTGTCCGCCACCGGCCTCGACTCGCCATACCAGCGCTTGACTAGCCGGGAGGGGGGGATACCCTCCTCGCGCACCAGGTAGGCGGCGGCCGACTCGCACCTCTTCCTGGACAGTTCCATGTTGTACCTCTCCGTTCCGACGCTGTCGGTATGGCCCTCGACGATCACCTTCTCCTCGGGGTGCGCCCTGATAACCCGCGCCGCCCCCTTCAGCAGGCGCTTGGCCTCCGGTGTCAGGTTCCAGGTATCGAAGACGAAGGCGCCGCCAGCCAGGGTGAGGAGCACCGCCTGGTGCCGGTTGACCCCGAAGAGCTCGCGTCCGGTGCTGACCACCGAGCCGTCCAGGTAGGTGACTTGGAGCTGGTACTGGTAGATCTCGCCCGCCCCGATGGCGCGGCCGTCGCTCTCTCCCCTCCAGCTGATGCGGCGGCTCGGCGCCCCCTTCCCGGTCAGCGAGCGCAACGTCTTGCCGTCGCGGTCCAGGATGTTCAGCGACCACGAGCCGACCAGTTCGGGCGTCTCCACGCCGGTGACGAAGTTCAGCGGCGCCGCGAGCCTTCCCTTCTTCAGGTCCACCGATCCTTCCAGCCGCTCCCTCTTCACCGTTACCGCCGTCGACGGGAGACGGACCCGCTCGCCGTTGACCAGAAGGGTCAGGAGTTCGGCGCTCCCGGAGAGCTGCAGCGGCTCGTCCATCCTGGCAGCAGCCGCCACCAGCGCCGGCGCCTCCGGCGGCCTGGGCCGCACCACCTCAGGCACCACCTCAGGCACCACAGCAGCCACCGGCGGTGCCGGCGACTCTATCCGCACAACCCTCTGCTCGGACTCGAACATGTCCTCGTCGAACTTGACCTTTACCCCCACGAAGGGCCCCTGCCCCTGGAAGCTCTCGCCGCTCAGGTCGCGGTCGTCGAGCCTTGAATAGTTGTAGCCGGCGCTGACCACCACGTTGCGGTAGACGCGGTACCCCGCGCTGGCCACGCTCCCGAAATCGTGCTGACGGGTATCGTACTGGTTCATGAGTTTTACATAGGCTGAGAGCTCCCAGCGTTCGGCGAGATCGTAGGAGATGCCGGCCAGGATCAGGTCGCTATAGCTTTGGTAGCTGTGTCCGGAGGAACTCGCCCAACTGACCTTGCCGGCGTATTTCCCCTGGGCGGTCCAGTTTTTCACGATACGGTAGGTCGGCTCGGTGGAGAGGATCAGGCTGCGGGTTTCACCGGTGCCGTCACTGTCGTTGTCCCGAAGCTTGTATCGCGCCAGGGTGAGGAGGTGCAGCCCGTTCCCCGCCAGGGGGCGGAAGGCTGTGCCGAGGTATCCGTCCAGGAGGCGGTCGTGGCCGGCTTCCAGGTCCTTGTCCGAGAAGGTCGCCTTCCCCAGCAGGGTGAGGGCCGGGCCGGCCTTGTAGGCGAGGCCGGCTCCGTAGAGGGAGGCTGTCTCGCCGGCACCGGAGCGGATCTCGTAACGGCCGGTGAGCTTCAGATCCTTCTGCCTCAGGTACTCCCCGGCCAGGGTGAAGGCGGTTCGGGTACCGCGGTTTCCTTCGACGGTCTGCACCCTCTCGAAGGTGGAGTTGGCGTAGAGCCCCTCGGCCAAGCGGAGGCGGCTGTTCAGCCCGAGGATCGCCTGCCCCCTCTCCTCGGACAGGGAGTGCTCTACCTGGTATCCGCTGCGAGATTCGAGGGTCAGATCGTCCCGGTCCAGAAGCTTCGTGTTCACCTCCACACTGCTCGCTTCCGAGGAAGTTCCGCTCCCGGAGGAGAGCTGGTAGCCGGTGGTGAGGCGCATCCTGGGGGAGATGGTGCTCTCGGTGCCGAAACGGGTGGCCTGCCGGATCAGCGGGGAGCCCTCCTGGTACTCTTCGGTGAGGAAGAGGCGGGTGGCCTCCGTCACCCGGTAGTCGAGCTTCAGAAAGGTTCGCGACTGGTACTCCGCCACGCTGGAGGAAGAAAGGAGCTGGTCTCGCCTGAGTGTCCCCTCCAGCCTTTTGGTCAGCGCCCCCTTAACCCCGGCGTAGAGGAGGTCGGAGCGTCCTTCCACGCCCCCCTTCTCCTCTTCCACGGTCTTGAAGCCCGCCTCCCCTTCCAGGAGGGAGAATTTCCTCAGCATGCCGGCCTGGTTTCCGAACTGCCTGGTCCCGGTGATCTCGTCCTTCTGCACGAAGCTCTCGGCGAAGATGAGGCTGTCCCAGAGGCCGCGATAATCGAGGCGGCCGCCGTACTTCTCGGTGCCGGTCTCGTTGCCGGTCATGGAAGTGTTGACGAAGTCGGCGTCGATCTTGCGGTAATAACCGCTGGCAACGAGAGAATCGAAGGGGCGGGCGGTGAGCTCCGTTTTCCAGGCGCTCCCCTTACCCTTGGCGAGCGTGTCGCTGACCGCGCCCTCACCCTTGAGGCTCAGACGCTCGCCGATCTTGAGGCCGGCATCAACGCCGTAGAGGGTGTTATTCTTGACCGCCCCCTCCTCGACCACTGCGGTGCCGCCGAGGTAGGAACCGGTTCCAGACTTCACGATGGCGCGACCGCCGTAGACGTAGCGCTCGGTCCCGCCCCGCTCGCTCTGGTAGACGACCACGATGGTGACCGGGTTCAGGTTCTGGTCCAGCGAGGGGACCGGCTCCTTGAAGAGGATGGTGCCGGCGTTGTAGTCGATGGAGTAGTCGGCATAGCGGATCTTTTCGGCGACCGAGATCACCCGCTCGGAGTGGTAGCGGTCGCGGACCTCGATCCGCACCCGTTCGCTGTTTTCCAGCACCGGTTTCCTGGAGAGGGAGTAGTAACCCGAGGTGCCGTTGCCGGGAATCTCATCCTTCGCCTGGCGGTCCTCGGTGTCGCTCTCGAAGCCCTTGGCGTCGAGATGCTCGGTGTTGTACTCCACCTTCACCCCGTTCAGGGCGCGGTCGTAGCGGGTGAACTCGTTCTCGGAGAGGTCGGTGCGGTAATCGCCGGCCAGGAGGTAGGAGCGGCCGGATTCCAGCTTCAGGTAGAGCTTCCCCCTCGACTGGGCCTCATACCCTATATCCGAGGCGTCGCCGTAGACGGGATAATATTTTTCCGGGTCTATGGTCTGGAAAACGGCGTCGCGTTTCGCCTTGTCGGAGTCGTAGGCGGCGGTGAGGAGGTACTTGCCGAGGATCTTCCCCCTCGTGAAGAAGGCGAGCCTCTCCTCGTGGAAGATCCCCTCTTCGAAGCGGTCCTCCTTGTCGATCTTCTCCATGTGGCCGCTCACCCACCTGTTCCCCACCGTGAGGTTCCCCAGGCCGACCACTATCCAGTCGCGCAGTTGCCGGGAGAAGAAGAGGTCGATTTTGCCGCGGAGGCCGCTTTCGGTGCTGACGGTGACCTCGTCTGCCCCGGTGGCCGCGCCGGAGCGGACCCGGAAGACTCCCACGCCGTCCTTAACCAGGAGTTGGTGACCGGGGAGGGCCGGGTCCTGGTCAGGCTCCACCAGGACTCCCTTGGCAAGCGAAACGGTGACCTTGCTCGAGCCGGCGACTCTCTTGCCGCCCGTGTCGACGAGTTCGACGGTGAAGGGAACTACGGTCTTGCCGTCGGCGGGCATGTCCACCCGGGCGGGGCTCACGCGGAGGACGGCGGCCGAGGGCGAGGTTGACACAGTGGACATGGTGGAGGGTGGCGAGGACACGGGTGCATCGGACGCCGCGATAGAGGCGAATCCCCCCTGTCCCCCCTTTGACAAGGGGGGGACGTCTGCCAGCTTATCTGCATGCGGTGCTCCCTCTCGCAACGGGGGGACGTCTGCCGGCTGATCTGCACGCAGTGTTCCCTCTCTCAAGGGGGGAATATCTGCCGACTGATCGGTGTGCAGTGCTCCCTCTTTCAACGGGGGGACGGCTGCCGGCTGATCTGCACGCGGTGTTCCCTCTCTCAAGGGGGGGACGGCTGCCGACTGATCGGTGCGCAGTGTTCCCTCTCTCAAGGGGGGGATGTCTGCCGGCTGGTCGGTGCGCGGTGTTCCCTCTCTCAAGGGGGGGACGGCTGCCGGCTGATCTGCATGCGATCCCTTTGATGAGGGGGGGACGGAATCGGGGAGGTCTGCAACTAGGGCGAAGTCGCCCCTCGCGGGACCGCCGAAGGGGACGGTGATGAACTGGGACCACCCGACTCCGGCAAAGGCGGTGTTGTACGGCACCGCCCGATAGCGCGGGGCAAGGGTGGAACGGTCAATCTTCACCACGTGACTTCCGGCCGAGACGCCGGTGAAGGAATACTGACCTTCCCGGTCGGTGAAGACATGGGAGCCGTCCTCCAGATAGACCCTCACCCCCGGCACCCCGATTTCCCCGGGATCAGGGACGCCGTTGCCATTGCTGTCCTCGAAAAGCCTGCCGAGGATGATGGCCTTGTCCCCCAACATCGAGGATCGCACGGTAACCGCCGCGCTGGCCTGTGGGGAGGTGAGGATCCCGCCCGCCGCCATGGCACCGGTGACCGTCGCCACGTTGACGCTGACGCCGACAGGGGTATCGCCTGACAGGACACACCGGTACGTCAGTTTCTTCACCGCGCCCGCCTCGAATGAGCCCAGGTCCCAGACCACCTGCTGGCCCGCTCCGGTCGGATTGGCCACAGCCACCCCGTCGAGGAGGGAGGATCCTTTCAGGTACCTGAAACCACGTGGGAGCCGGTCCGAGACGGTCACCTGCGACAGCGGCGCCGATCCCGCATTCTCTATCTGCACCGTGTAGGCGACCAGGTCCCCGACTTCGGCGGTGGACTGCCCGGCCTTCTTGGCGAGCCTCAAGGCGCCGGAGACGACGGGGGTGACGGTGCTGTTGGAGGGGAGACGGGTGCCGCTCAAGGCGCTGAGCAGGCTCGCGGAATTGACAATCGAGCTGCCGCCGGGGGCTTCGCCCACAACCCGTGCCTGCAAGGTGAGCGTCCCCCGGTAACCGGCCGGGAGGTTGGGGATGATGAACTCGACGGTCCGGGACGCGCGGTCATAGAGCGCACTGCCGGCCAGACCTGACGGCACCGCGGCACTCCCTTGCACATATTCGAGCAAGGGGTTGAGGGGGTCGCTGATATGTACATCGGCGACATCCGCCCCCCCGGTATTGGCGATGGTGATGCTGTAGGAAAGGATGGCCCCGGGAAGGACGGATCCGGGGGGATCGACCTCAATTACCGGAGCGGGGAGCCCCCCCGGGACCGGCACGACCATCTGATTCTTGAGGCTGGAGGTTCGGGAAGGAAACTGCACCGAGGTCGCGGTTACCGTGATGACATCGACCCGCCCCTCGCTCCCCGCCGGGGGAGTGACCCTGAGCACCAGATCGAGTGATGCCCCGGGCGCTATGGGACCGATGACCTGGACTCCGCTCCCATCCGTCGGCAGGAGGGTCTTTCCATCCGCGGTGAAGAACTCCATCCTCACCGCCGTCCCCCCCTGAGGGAGGCTCCCCTGGAGAAGCGCCGCCTTCAACCGGAAGGTGTCCGCCGTGTTTCCCCTGTTGGTGATGGTGTGCAGGAAGTCGACCGGCTGGCCCGCGGTGGTGACGGCGCTGCGGGCAGGTGCGATGGTGGGATCCGCCAGGTCCTTGACTGTCACCCGGCTCTCGTTCGAGCCGGCGGTTCGGGAACCGGGGGTGGCGAAGCGCGCCGTGAAACTGTGGGTGATTACGGTTCCCGCCGGGGTGAGGGGAAGTGCGGAGTCAGGAACGAGCACAAGAAGGAGCAGCGCCAGATAGCGCAGCAAGGCTATTCCCCCCCTATTCTTCAATGCAGGGACCATAACAAGTCTTCCCCGATACCGGATCATTCCACCTGCACGCGGAAGTAAACGTAGAAGGTTTTCCCGGGAGAGACCGTCCCCCCCGTCGCATCGGTTGCTCCCTGGCCGAGACGTGCCAGGATGGTTCCGGCTGATTCCCGGACCGAGCCGCATTCGGCCGCCGGGCAATGGGCCCCGTCCCCGCCGGAGGTGGTGCCGATCCAGAGGCTCCCGGCGACGCAGGCGGAGTCGGCAGGAACCGGGGTATCGATGCTCACACCGGTGGCCGGCGCCGAACCGCTGTTGGTTACGCTCATGCGGTACTCCAGGATGTCCCCCGGAAAGGCGGTGGCAACCGGCTCGAACGGGCCGCCCTGGGTGAGGTTGCGGACATTTTCGGAGACCGAGATGGTGGCGGCCAAAGAGGTGGTGGTGACTGCGTCGGCCCCGCTCGTTCCGTTGCCCGTTACCGCGAGAACTGTCTCGGCGCGGTCGCCGTTGACGCTCTCTGCCGGGACGGTCACGGCGAGCTGGAAACGATAGGTGGCGCCGGGGGCGAGGGGGCCGGTCGTGGCGGTGGCCGCACCGTTGTCGGCGAGCAGGGCGCCCCGCCAGCCGTTGCCGGTGGCAGCCGAGAGGGCAAAGGTGTTGACAGCGCTGCCGACATTGGTGACCGTATAGGGATAGCTGATCACGCTTCCCGGCTGTCCGGCCCCGTCAGGAGGCGCCGAGACGGTGACCGCGGCGCTCGTGCCGCAGGCAACGGTGTCAGTTTTGACCTGATCGAACTGTGCGCTCCGGGAGGCGGAGGCTGCAGAGACAGTGACCCGGTAGCTTGCGCCGGGGGTGATGGCGGTGAGCGTAACCTGCACCAGGAACAGGGCCTCTTCCCCCGGGGCCAGGATCACTGTCGGATATCCCGGGCCGGAGAAGGCATCGGTCCGGTCGACTCCCCCCGCATCGAGATAGCGGATTGTGAAGCCGGGGCCGCTCGCGGTTCCCTTGAGGAGGAAGCTGTCGGCCTGGTCCCCCGCGTTTCTCAGCAGCACCCGGTAACGGGCCGGTATCCCCTCGAAGGCAGCCTGCGATTTCGTCTGGAGTGAGGCGCTCGCTTCAAAGACGCCACTGCCGACATAGGAGCCATCGCCCTCGGAGGCCAGTTTGACCATCAGGTCGGGCTGATAGGCGCCAGCGGCTGCTCCAGCACCAATGAAGATGGTTACGAGCACGACTAAGGAGAGCAGGGAGAGCTGGAGGCAACGGGGCACGACCGCACCAGAAATCTTATTAAACCCGACCAATGTCATATCTGAGAAAATATCAGATGCTGGTGGAGAGGCAAGAAGCCCAAAGAAAATTTGTCTTTTGCCAAGGCAGGTGGTATGAGAAGTGGCGAAGGGATCAAGGCTAACGGGGGAATGATGGAAACCGCGAACAGGTATTATCAGCTGGCCAGCCGGGACCTGGTCTACATGAAGTTCATCCTTGAGGCCTACGAGGGGATGTCCACCATGAGCACCGTGGACGGCAAGAAAGGAATCGTCAAGGTCAACTATCCCGTTGCCTTCGAAAAAGACGTTGCCGGCCTGATGGAGGCGCTCTCCTCGGAGATTTCCGTTATCGAGGTGACAGCAGGGGGTGAACCATGCTCGAGACCATAGACACCCAGGCGATACTTAGGCGCGCACTGGCCGCGGGCGGGGAATTCGCCGATATCTATTATGAGGATTCGGCCTTCACCGCGGTGAGTTGCGAGGACGGAAAAGTGGAGCGGGTGCTGGCCGCCTCCGATCGCGGCATCGGCATCAGGGTCATCTCCGACCTCAGCACGGCATATGCCTATACCAACGACCTGACCCCGGAATCGTTGCTGCAACTCGCCGACACGGTAAGCCGAGGGGTACGCGGCCGTGCCTTCGGCGGCGACATCAACCTCTGCCGGCGCCAGATCGGAGCAGGTTCCCCCATTGCGATTTTTCCGGATCAGATCCCGCTTCCAGAGAAGGTCGCGCTGGTGAACCGGGCAGACCGGGCGGCCCGCGGGTTCGACCAAAGGGTCAGGCAGGTGATGGCGGTTTACCGCGACTTCCAGATCAAGACCCAGTCAGTGAACTCGCTGGGGGAATTTCTGGAGGATAACGCCACCTCCACCGTCTTTCTGGTACAGGTCGTGGCCCAGGAGGGACCGGTGACCCAGACCGGCTACGAGCCTGTCGGCGCCGGCCGGGGATTCGAACTTTTCCAGGAGGTCACCCCGGAAGAGCTTGCCCTGAAGGCAGCGGCGCGCGGAGTTATGATGCTGGGAGCGAGGAAATCGCCATCCGGGCAGTTTCCGGTGGTCCTCTCCAGCGAGGCCGGCGGGACCATGGTGCACGAGGCGATCGGGCACGGACTGGAGGCTGACCTGGTACAGGCGGGGACTTCGGTGTACAAGGGGAGGGTCGGGGAGAAGGTGGCCTCGGAGCTCATCACCGTTGTCGATGACGCCACCATCCCCTACGCCCGGGGCTCGTTCAGCTTCGACAGCGAAGGGACACCGGCGCAGAAGACGGTGCTGGTGGAAAACGGCATCCTCAAAGGGTACATGTACGACAGGCTCTCGGCCATGAAGGACGGCTGCGCCTCCACCGGGAACGGCAGGAGGGAGTCCTACCGTGCCCGCCCCATCGTGCGCATGACCAACACCCTGATCGCGCCCGGGACCAGCGACCCGGCGGAGATCGTCAAGAGCGTCACCAACGGGCTCTTCGTGAGGCGCATGGGTGGCGGCCAGGTCAACACCGTGACCGGCGACTTCGTCTTCGAGGTTTCAGAGGGCTATCTGATAGAGAACGGGGAAGTAGCGGAGCCGGTACGCGGGGCGACGCTGGCGGGGAACGGTCCGGAGGTGCTGAAGAAGATCACCATGGTCGGGTCCGATCTCGGTTTCGGCATCGGCACCTGCGGCAAGGATGGACAAGGGGTCCCGGTCGCCGATGCGCAGCCGACGCTGCTGATCGCCGGCATCACCGTCGGCGGGGCGAAGTAAACATCTTAGTGCGTTTTACAGGGATGGACAGGATATACAGGATAAAGGCTTGAGACTTAGGCTGAGGGCTGAGGGCTGAGGGCTGAGGGCTAAGGGTAAGGGTAAGGGTAAAGGTAAAGGAAAGCGGGTAAAGGAATAGGCTTGTAGCGAACCCGAAACAAGCTGTTCCTTCGCCGTCACCTTCTGATGCGCCACCGTCAATTTCTCGGGTCAGTCTCTGACTTAATAGTAGCTTTAGGGGGTTAAGCCTTTATCCTGTCCATCCTGTATATCCCTGTTAAGCGCCGTTAGCCTTTCGCCCTTAGCCCTTAGCCTTTAGCCTTTTCTCCACTTCCTTAAGCTTCGGCAGGATCTCTTTTCCCACCCAGATCTGGGGATTGGACGGGGTCTCCCCCTCCTCTTCCTCCCACTTCGCAATGATCTCCCGCGCCCGTTCGAAGGCCTCTATGAACGAATCCGTCTGCCGCAGGGCCTGGTTCACGAAGGCCTCGCCGAACCAGGTGAAGTTCTCCCCGTAACCGCAGCCGAACGACTCATGCTCCGCATCGGCGGCAGTGATGACGAGGGTACCATCGTCCTTCAAGGCGTCAATGAATCCACCGGAGTAACAGGCGGAAACGACGATGACCTTCCATTTGATCCCCGACTCCTTCAGGATGCGCCTCAGCCGGTCGGGCGTGAGCGCCTTCAACTCCAGCGGGTTGTTGTTCACCGCCAATTCGTGCTCTTTCGATCCGTGTGAGGTGAGGTACAGGAAAAGGACGTCCTCGTCCCGGTTCATCAACTGCCCCACCCGGGCAACGGTCCTCTCGAGGTTTCCTGCAGTGGCAAAGGGGAGTGTGGTCGCCGTCCGGGGATTGTTGGCCATGACCACCGACCGGCCTGCGGTGCCGAAGCGTTGGGCAAAAAGCCGGTCCGTCGCCTTCAGCTCCTTCAGGAAGACATCCTGGGTGGCATCCCCGGCGAACCCCACGAAGTAGAGATCACTGCCCCCCCTGGTGCCGCGGAAAAGGTGCGCCAACTCCCCGTCCAACAACCGCGACTGCGCCGCCAGCACCTCCTCGGTGAGATGGAGTTCTCCGCTCTCGCCCCTGTCACCGTTGCTCGCCCACAAATCGGCCCGAGGGAAATACCACAGCGGCGCCAGCACCAGCACCAGGAAAAGTAGCAGCACGGCCGCTCTGCGACCGGAGGAAGAGACTTTCATGCGCAGCAGGAAGACGACAGCGGTCGCGGACCACCACCAGAAAAAACGGTAGTAATGGGGAGCATCGAGATATCCCTCCAGCCAGCTGAACTGCGGCAACTGGGAGGTCCATTCCACCGCCGCATGGCAAAGCTCGAGGGGAATGCTGAGGGCCACGAAGGCCACAGGCATGACGGTCACCAGGGCTTGCCGCGACACCACTTTGCCGGCCAGGTAGCCGAAGAAGAGGAGCAGGGGGATATGAAAGAAGAAGGACGGTATGGCTGAATAGGCGAAAGCCCCGCGCTCTCCCACCAGGAGGAAGGAGACCAGCAGGTTCAGCAGGACATCGGTAGCAGCAAGCGTTGCCAGTGCACCGGGACTGGCGCAGAAGTATTGATGAGGCACACGGAGGGACAAGGAAAGCCGCACTCCACCTGCCAGGTTGCGCAACAAGTTCCTCAGCCACCCGCGGCAGTGAATCTCGCCTCCCGCGGCCTCAGGTTCGGTTGCGGTCGTGGCGTCCTCGCGTTGAGCGTCAGGCATGGTATCAGATACTGCTGTTTCGCGCAGGCCAGCGTCGTGGCCCGTATCGGGAGAAAGGCCGGAGCCGGCGGGATGGGGGGCATTGTGCTCTTCGTTATCCATGTGGGGATGATACCACGACCTCGGGGAATTTGGAGAGGGATTTCATGAGCACCGCTCGCCGCTCCTGATAATTTTAGTTTTCCAATTGTGACCAATCCTGCTACCATGGCCTGACGTCTGGACAGGGCTCGGATGCGTTCCAGACGCGGCATTTTAAGCTCGAGAGGTAAGATGATGCCCGGAAAATGGACCAAGAACAGCTGGCGCTCCTTCCCCGTCATGCAGCAGCCGGTATGGGCGGATGAATCGGCGCTGGATGATTCGCTAAAGACACTGTCGCAGTTGCCCCCCCTGGTTTTTGCCGGAGAAGCACAGGCCCTCAAGGCGGCGTTGGCTGAGGCGGCCGAGGGGAAGGCTTTCGTGCTGCAGTGCGGCGACTGCGCCGAGGACTTCTCGCGCTGCACCGGCCCGGACATCAGGGAACTCCTCAAAGTCATCCTGCAGATGTCGGTGGTGCTGGCCTACGCCGGCGAGAAGCGGGTCATCAAGATCGGCAGGATTGCCGGGCAGTACGCGAAGCCGCGCTCCTCCGACACGGAAATCGTGAACGGCCTGGAGATTCCCAGCTACCGGGGGGACATGGTCAACAGTCCCGAGCCGACCGGCGAGGCCCGTAAACCCGACCCGCGCCGGATGCTGGAAGGCTACTACCGCGCCGCCGCCACCTTGAACCTGGTCCGATCCTTCACACTCGGGGGCTATGCCGCCCTCGACCGGGTCCAAGCCTGGCACCGAGCCTCCCTCGACGCCCTTCCGGCTGGACAGAAGTACGAGGAGCTGGTGCGCCAGATCTGGAAGACCATCAACTTCATGAAGGTAGTGGGGCTCGACCCGCAGCACACGCCGCAACTCAACCAGACCACCCTCTATACCTCCCACGAGGCGCTGCTGCTAGATTACGAGGAGGCGCTGACCAGGATGGACTCGACGAGCGGCGGGTGGTACGACTGCAGCGCCCACATGCTCTGGATCGGCGACCGCACCAGGCAGGTGGATGGCGCCCACGTGGAATTCCTGCGGGGGGTTAGAAATCCCCTGGGGATGAAGGTGGGACCGAACCACGACCATGATGACCTCAAGCGCATCATCGAGAAGCTGAACCCGGACAACGAACCCGGGCGCCTCACCCTGATCACCCGCTTCGGGGCTGACCGTATCGCGTCGTTCCTTCCGCAGCTCCTCAGGGAGATCAAGAAGGAAGGGCACAAGGTGGTCTGGAGCTGCGACCCGATGCACGGCAACACCTACCAGAACGAGTTCGGTCAAAAGTCGAGAAAGTTCGAGGAGATCCTGCGAGAGATCCGCTCCTTCTACGAGATACACGAGGCGGAGGGGACGGTCGCCGGGGGCGTGCACCTGGAACTGACGGGCGACCACGTCACCGAGTGCACCGGCGGAAGCCGGCAACTGCTCGACAAGCATCTGCACCTGAACTACCAGACCAACTGCGATCCCCGACTCAACGCCGAGCAGAGCGTGGAGCTTGCCTTCGAGCTGGCGCACATGCTCAACCCGTGAAAGCTGTCCCTACCTCAACTCGCTGATTCTGTAGGGGCGGATGATTATCCGCCCCTACCAAAATGAATTGTCAGCATTGTAGTAAAGCGCCGAGATAGTTGGCGAAACGCTGGCAGCTTGGTGAAGCGAGGGATCAAGAGCGAGGCTGCTACTTCGTTCGATGATCGTCCTGGAAGAGCTGCGGAAAGAGCTTCCGGGTGCATTCGGGGCACAAAGCGTGGGTGAACTCGGCTTCGGAGTGGTCGGCGATGTACTTCTCCAGCAGGGTCCACGATCCTTCGATACTCCTTATCTTCTTGCACGAAGAGCAGATCGGCAAAAAACCCCTCAGTATCCTTACCTCTTCGAAAGCCTTCTCCTGCTCCCTGAAGGCCCTCTCCCGCTTTTCTTCGGTCGTCTGTCTCTGTAACCCCAGGTAACATGCCGCCCAGATGGAAAAAAGAGCCAGTGCGCGGTTCGCTGCCGCCTTCCACATCTCGTCTATCGGCTCTTTGTTAAAGAGGGGAAGAATGGTCAGCAACGAAGCAATGACAGTCACAACAACAATAAAAGCCTTGTTCTTGGACCTGAGGGAGAGGAGCACCACGGCATTGTAGAGAATAACCACCGCCACACCAAGTGGCACATTGAGATCAAGAGCGAGAACGGTTGCCAGGGTGACGCCACAGATCAGGTAAAGGGCGGCGGATGGCGCTTTTGTGAGAGCATCTGTTCCAGACGGCTTTAACATCTTCAGGAATCTGCGATCCAACCTGAACCGGAGCATGGTGTCGCCACCGATAATGAGAGCCTAGATTTTCTCTTTCATTGTACACCTTATCGATCCACCACCAAAGTCAACTGCAGCGCTACTTCTTCCGCCAGGGCAGGTGGTGGAGCGCCACGGGAAGGGACTGTCAGATGGAGCAGGCCGAGGATCTCGTTTAACGGATCAGCCAGAAGCATTTGGGGGCGGCATGGTATAATCGAGTGGACATCAAAAGAGGGAGGACACGCTAATGGATGAAGACAGGAATAATCCAATAACCGAACCGGCCGACAGATCGTGTGACATCAAGGCATGGTGTTCCTCTTGCCAGCGGAGCGACTACCACAGTGAGGGGGACAAGTACCTGTGCGCCACCTGCGGGAAGATCATGAAGCTCGATCACGAGATGCATCATGAGCATTTTCCCCACGTATCCGGAGACACGAGCATCCTGCACTAGGACCGACAAGTTACAGGCAGGAAAAAAAAGGGCCCGCGAAGCCGCTCACACAGCGGTCGCGGGCCTTTCCTTTTTCATGGGATGGGCGAAACGGTCTGTTTCAGCTTGTTAGCCGAGGAAACTCCGGGAGTCCTTGACGGTGGGAGATACGGCTGAATCAGAACTTCAGCGGAGATTCCGAGGCCCAGATGGAGGTTGCGGATCATATCCATGGTGAGAGGACGCTTCCGGTTCAGCACCTCGGAAACACGTGCACGAGTACCGATATACGGCTCCAAATCCCTGCGGGACAGGCCCCTGCTTTCCATGCAATATGATATGGCCTCGATCGGGTCCGGTAGCGGCAGTGGGTAGTTCTTTTCTTCGTAAGCTTCGACAAGAGTAGTCAGTACCTCCAGCTTGTCTGCTTCGGGTGTCCCTGGAGCAGCGTCAAAAAGTGCTTCTATCTCTCCCAGGGCAGCCTCATAATCGTATTCATTCTTAATAGGCCTTATCTCCATACCACTCTCCGTTCAAACTCCAGCTGCATCAACTTTGTCGTAATCTTCGTGGGTGCCAACGAAGCGGATAAAAACCAGGGCATGTGAGTACTGGACAGCTACTATAATCCTGTAACTGTTACCCTTGATATTGAACACGACCCTGTTGTTGGCGACGAAGCTCGCGTTGCGATAGATGTTCTTTATCTCCGCAGGCGAATGCCATTGAGCCTGCCTGACATCCTCATACCATGCCTGCAAAGCCGGCCTTGCATCCGGATGCTGCTCCCAAAACTCTCTCAGGGTCTTTCGGGAGATGACTCGCATTTACAATCCTACTCCGCTCCCAATCTGGGATCAATATTATTATTTGCTCGATAAAGGAGGGGTTGACTCCTCGAACCCCAGTTCCTGCATGAGCCTCCGGAAGGTCGGGTCGGCGAGGGAGACGGCAGGGAAGTACTCGCCGGCCAATTCACGGTGCCACCACATACGGGTAGTTCGACGCTCGTCGGGGGTGGTGTAACGATAGCGGTAATGAAGGGCGCGCACGAGGCGAGGCGGTGAGCCAGGAAAGGGATTTCCCTTCAGGAGCCCGAGGGTGGCCGGATCGCCATCCAGCAAGCGCTTCAGCAGGTGCATGAACCACGGGTCGTAGTAAAAGGAAGGCATTGCCGCGAACCACATCAGCCAGTCGAGCCGCAGATGGTAGGGCGCGATCTGCGGCGGCAACCTCGCAGGATCTCCCGGCTTCCCTTTGAACTCGTATTCCTTCCATTTCGTCGCCGGGGTGGCTACGGCGTCGCCCGTCCCCTCGATGACAATCTCGTAGCGCTCTTTGGTGATGCTGCCGAAGGCGCCATAGGTGTTGACCAGGTGCAGCGGGATGTAGCTCGTATTCATCACCTGGTGCTTGGAAAGGAGGTTGCGAACCGGCTTGATGCTGAGAAATACCACCAGCGCCGCCAGGGCCCACGTCGCATAGAGATGCAACTGCTGGGACTGAACAAACTGGGGCGGGGTGATCGGAAGAGCCTTGGCGAGCTGGGCATCGCTGAAGGTGCTCAAGGCGAGGACCATGGTCAACAAACTGAGCCAGGAGAAATTGCCGCTGACCATGATATTCGCGTGGAAAAGGATGGTCACTATCCCGGCAAACGCGGCCAAAGGCTGAGGGGCGAAATAGAGGAAAGGGACCGGCAACTCTGCGACATGATTGAAGGCGACCCCGGCCTTGTGGACCCATTCCGGGAGCCAGTGGAAGTACCAGCTAAGCGGGCCGGGCATCGGCTGGGTCTCGAAGTGGTAGTTGAGGCAGGTCAGGTCCCGCCAGCACGGGTCGCCGCGCAGCTTGATCAGCCCGGCCCCGAACATGACCCGGAACAGCATCCAGCGGAAGAGCCAGATGACGATCGCCTGCGGCCGGGTGCCAGCCGCCCCCAGGAAGATTGCCAGGAAGCCGCTTTCGAGCACCATCGACTCCCATCCGAAGCCATAGAAGGTCTGCCCTATGTTGACGAAGGAAAGGTAGATCACCCACATTACGGCCCACACCGCAACGGATAGCCAGGTGCCATAGCGCTCCGAGAAGCCGGTCAGAGCAACGATAGCGAGGAGGACCCCGATCCACCCGAAAAGAGCGAAGGCTTCGTCTTTGGGGAACAAATAGAATAGGCTGGGAGCGTCACGGAAGGGGGTGTCGCGCATGAACAACGGCGCCGGCAGAAGACCCCGTTCACCGCAGAGGGGCCGGAACTGGTTCACCGCCACCAGGAAGGCGATCAGGTAGATGAGGGCCAGTCCCCGCTGCAGGACCAGTCGCGTCAACCAGTACTCGGGCGCGCTTTCCATATGCCTCTCCTCACTTGCGGTCGGATTTCCGATGATTGTATCCCAGTGAACCGGCCGGGCAAGGAGGGGAACTTCCTGTAGGAGCGCCCTTCCGTGCGCGAACATACAGATTCAGTCCCAGACGGGAAAGGAATTGTCTTGAGGCGCGGCAGCGCGCTGCAGTAAAATAGGTGCTGGCAGTGAAAGATCTTCGTGTGGGGATACTCTATTCTGAAACAGCCTGGAGGGCCTGAACCTATAAAATAAACTCATCCTTCATATACAAGATAGAGAGACGTCAGCCAAAGGCTTTCACTGGAACGGTCTAAGGAAGTCTGAATAGAAGTGCTGCTATGAAAAAAACAGAGCAGACATTGCTGGAGCAGATGCAGTTCACCGAGTTCGAAATAGCACGACGCAGGGAACTTCTCCGTTTCGGAAATGAAGAATCAGCTCTCCTCCAGGATTGCCGGCCGCTGATCGAGGAGGACATAGAGGCTATTATCGAGGAGTTCTACCAGATGCAAACCGGTGACGAGGAAATACTCCGTCTCATCGGTGATACCGAGACCCTCCGGCGACTGCACGCTACGCAGCGGCAGTACGTGCTCGACCTTTTCACCGGCACCACCGACATCGACTATGTCAACAATCGCCTGCGGATCGGATTGCTGCACAAGACGAAGGGAGTTGAGCCGAAACTCTATCTTTCAGCGGTCAGGGTCTTGAAGGACATACTGTACGAAGAGCTGGAGCGACGGATCACGGACCTGGTTGTACTGGATAGAACCCGCCACGCACTGGACAAGTTGCTGTACTTCGACGTCACCTTGATCTTCGACACCTACACCCGCAGCTTGGTGAGCGAGGTTGAAACGGCAAGGCACCGGCTCGAAGTGTACGCAGCGAGCCTGGAAGTGCAGGTCGCGGAGCGGACCCGGCAGCTGGAGGAAAAGGTCCACGAGCTGGAGGCCGCCCTGGCGGTGGTGAAGAAGCTGGAAGGGGTGATTCCCATCTGCGGAATCTGCAAGAAGATCAGAGACGATAAGCAAAGCTGGCAGCAACTCGAGCAGTACATATCGGAGCACTCACAGGTCCTCTTCAGTCACGGCCTGTGCCCGGAGTGCTATGAGAAGGAGATGTCGGAAATCAGGGCGCTCAGGGAAGGCAGGGGGAATAAAAACGGAAACGGGACGTAATCCTTCTGTCCCCATACGACATGCGAAGGGCCCGGCGGATCTCTCCGCCGGGCCCTTTCCTTTTCCGAAGCCAACCACTTCCTACCTCGGCAGCCCTGGCCCCTGGCCCGGGCCAACCGACTCCACCCTCGGCACGATGTCCGAGAGGAGGATCTGCGCCATCTTCCGGACATCATCAGCCGTGACCGCCGCGACGGCCGCCAGCGAATCCGCGATCGGCTCGGGTGCACCCAGAAGAGAGGTGGTATTCGATATCCGCCGCACCTGGGTCTCAACATCGTCGAGTGCCATCAGGCGATTGCAGCGGATCTGCTCCTTGGCGGCTTCCAGCACGTCGTCAGCGACAATCTCGTTGCAGAAACGCAGAACTTCGCCATGACAGACGTCGACAGCTTCCTGGGCCCGCTCGGCACTGGTGCCGCAATGAATCATCAGCCCCGCAGAATCGGTATAGGAAGACATCATCGAATACACGGTATAGGCAAGGCTGCGCCGCTCCCTGACCTCCCTGAAAAGTCGCGAGTTCATGCCGCTCCCAAGGATCTGGTTGAAGACGGCAAGCTGGTGACGGTGCTCATTTCCGGCTGGCGGCAGCGGGTATCCCATGTAGAAAAGAGTCTGCTCCATCGGGCGCTCATAGTGAGCACTCTCGGCAACGGACGGCTTCCACTCGGGCTCCGCTTTCTTCACGTTCACGACCCCCACCGGCAGGTCTGCCAGAAGGCGCTCCGCCTGCTCCACCATCTGATCATGATCGACGTCGCCGGCAACCGAGATGATAGTGGCATTGGCCAGGTAGTTGGCGACCTTGTGCTGAAGCAGCCGGTCCCGCGGGATAGAGCTGATGCTTTCGGCACTCCCCAGAATGGGAGTACCGAGGGGATGCTTCCTCCAAAACCCCTGGTGGAACTGGTTATAGATGAAACGCCCGGGGGTATCGAGGTTCATCGAGATTTCCTGCAATACCACCCCGCGCTCCTTCTCTACTTCCTCGGAAGGGAAAGTGGCATTGAGGTACATATCGGCAAGGATCTCGAAGGTCGGCGGAATAACCGATGCCAGAGAGATGGCATAGTAGAGTACCTCTTCCTGGCTCGTATAGGCATTGGCCCTGGAGCCGATTCTGTTGAGATCATCCATGATCTGATCAGCGGTCCGGGTGGGAGTTCCCTTGAACAGGAGATGTTCTATGAAGTGTGAGGCACCGCTGCAATCGGGCTCTTCGTTTCTGGTGCTGCTGTCAATCCGGATGGCGATGGCGGCGCTCTGCATATACGGTGCGCTCTGAGTCACCACTCTGATCCCGTTCGATGTGGTGCTCAGCCTGACATCTGGTAGGTTTTCGACTTTTGGCATCACTGCTCCTGAATAAACATTGGAATTGCCGAAGAGGCACCGCATGATTATAGCAGAGAAAAACTTTCCTGCTCTTGCTGCAGGTTACCTAAATGCTCTCCGCTTGCAGAGTCACGGTCTTCTGAGAGTAAAAGGCGGCAGATTCCATTCCCTGCTGACATTCCCGCGAGAACTCTATGAGATGATGTGCCACCAGCCCGACGTGGATGATCCCTTCGATGTCTCCACGTTTGAACGCCGGCTTGGCCATCTTCCAGAATGTGGAGCGGTAATGGCCGAAGATCCCGATCCTGGTCACGAGGTTGGCGAGGATGCAGATGCCCTTTTTGATATTCATGTAGGAGAGGCGCGCCCGGCTGTTTGGCACCGCGATCCGGTTGGGGTAGGTGTGCTCCAACTGGTGGGCGAAACGCTCGTAGAGGTACTCGGGGTCATAGGCTGCAATGATCAGGCGCTGCCACTGGTCGACCATCTCCTGGTAGGGGAGGCGGAATTCGATGTTCGATTCCCTGCCTGCATCCTCCGGCAGCAGACGGCCTTCCTGCTCCAGCCTGCGCCAAAGGGGCGTCTTCGGAAGGGCGTAGAGGAGGTTGATGGTCAGCATCGGGATGCGTGAGACCTTGATGAAATCGAGGATCTGGTCGCCGATATCGGGAGGCTCGCCATCGAGCCCCATGATGATGCCCGAGACTACCTCGATCCCGTAACTGTTGAAGGTCTGTATCGCCTCAAGGATCGGGACCTTGAGATTGTGGTGCTTGGAGATGGAATGGAGTGCTTCCGGAGACGGACTTTCTATGCCGCAAAAGACGGTGCAGAAGTAAGCCTCCCGCATCATGGCCAGTATCTCGGGGTTCAGGGCCAGGTTCAAGGTCGCCTCGCAGGCGAATTCGCAGGGATAGCCGTTACGCTTTTGCCACTCGATGATGTGGGGCAGGAGTTCCGCTACCGCTTTCTGATCCGAGACGAAGTTGTCGTCGACGAAATAGACGGCACCGGGATTGCCCGACTTCAGCATGGCATCAAGCTCCCGCACCACCTGCTCGGGCGACTTGTGGCGCGGCTTCCGGCCGTAGAGCTCGGGGATGTCGCAGAAGTCGCACCGGTACGGGCAGCCACTGGAAAACTGGATATTGGCCAAAAGGTAGTCGTACAGGTTCACCTGGTGGTAGGCCGGTACCGGAAAGCTGTCGAAAGAGCGCCGCTCCCTGGTCTCCAGCCTCATCTGCCGCGCGGGGCGGACGCAGTGCTGGTCGAGGTAGGCGATGATCTCGTCGGTAGCGTCTCCCAGTTCACCAAGGTGGAGGAGGTCGAACTCGGGGTACTCATCGGGGACGGCGGATACCGAGGGTCCGCCGAGGACGGTGACTTTCCCCGCCTGGTGCGCCAGATGGTTGATGCGGTTGATCTGGGGGCGCTGTATGTGCATTCCGCTCACCAGTACCGCGTCGGCCCAGCGGTAATCCGCAGGGCGGGCATGCCTGATGTTCTCGTCGATGAAGCGGACCTCCCACTGCTTCGGAAGGTATCCCGCGATGAGGAGTATTCCCTGGGGGGGCATGAAGGCCTTGACTCCGGGGATGAAGGGATAGGAGAAATGCATGGTGCCGAAGGAGCGGCTGTACTCGGGGAAGACGCACAGGACGCGGCGGCGGTTGCGTGGGGTGTAGCCGGTGGCAGATGAAGTTAACGGCTCGGCAGGGCGCTCTATCACGTACACAACCTCCACAGGTGGCCATCAGGCCCCATTTCATTTCATGACAGACATGTAGGAGCGGCATCCGTGCCGCGAACCGCTTTTTACCCAGCTCCTCTTGATCCTCCAGGGGAGGCTCCGATCAAATCCCCCCTTTCCCCCCTTTGACAAGGGGGGGGCGCAACGCCAGCGACTTCCGCACAAGCACCTTACCCGGTGTCCCCCTTCCCGGAAGGACCGGTGCGATCCCCCCTCGCCCTCCGGGAGAGGGTCGGGGTGAGGGAAGCCTGTATCTCCGTGGCACTTGCCCTCACCCCAGCCCTCTCCCATGGGGAGAGGGAACAGTTTCGAAGGAAGATTGGGAAAGGGGCAACGCGGAAATTTAACCGGACACCGCGCCCCTGTCCCTTCGTTTGAGGAAGGAGGTGGGGACGTCGGGAAGGTGCCACAGCGGATGGTATCTCCGTTGTATAAATTTAAAAGGGGCCAAAGCGTGCTGCCTTGACCCCTTACTGCATTACTTGAAATCTGCGTACTTCGAGAGGACGTAACCCCTGTCCTTGGCATCCTTCTCGTGGCACCCGAAGCAATCCCTTGCGGGGTCGAGGCCTGACGGTTTCCCCTCGGGGGTGAAGCCCACGAATTGCCAGCCTCCCGTGGCCTGCTGCTTCTTGTCCTTCTTCATCATCACGATCATGGTCTTCTTGCCGGGGACCTGCTTCCCGCCCTGGTCCTTGATCGAGTAATTGACAGCTATGAACCGGCTCCCCTCGGGGTACGCTCCGCCGGACTTGTAAGCCTTCATCGCGGTCTTGTCGAC
>NZ_JBXKJL010000464.1:0-1757 GCF_056994735.1 Geomonas sp. | reverse complement strand
ACTATTTGATCTAAAGCAAAAAGCCGCACCCAGGGCTACCCTAGGCGCGGCCGCCTCCATACGCTTTCAGTACGCAAACAGCCATCCTTTGGAAGGTACTGAAATGGTACTGAGAGACAGCATTCTTGTCAGCCTGGTGCGGCTGGTTGACCGCATTCCAATGCCACCTGCACCGAACCGGCGACGGGGGCGGCCGAAGACGTACCCTGATCGACTGCTTCTGAAGGCATGGATCATCATGATTATTCGACGACTGGATACGGCGTGGGCACTGCTTGCCTTGCTGGAGCAGCCTGACCCCGTCGCCTGCCGGCTGCGCGGCTGGTTGACCGAACAGGGCCGATGCCCCAGCCGGCGCCCCTGGGAACGGCGCCTGCAGACGCTGCCGGCGAGCCTGCCGGGCCTGATCGGCGGGTTCGGACGCCATCTGGTCGCTATCCTGCAACCCTGGGAACAGCAGGGCCGCGGTGTCGCCGTTGACAGCACCGCGCTGCGCGCCCGCGGTGGGGTATGGCACAAACAGCACCGCGAGCAGGGCATCGTGCCGCATCCCAGTATTGATATGGAAGCGGCTTGGAGTAAATCGGGCTGGCACGGGTGGTGGTATGGCTGGAAATGGCACTTGGCGGTCACCCTTGGCCGTGTCTGGATTCCACTGGCCGCCGAGCTGACCGCCGCCAATTGCGCCGATAACCAGATCGCGCCATTGCTCTTCAATGAGTTGCCGTTGGAGGTACGCTATGTGTTGGGGGATCAGCACTATAATACCCCTGAGTTGCGCGCCAACTGCGCCTTGCGCAACCGGGAACTGGTGGCCACCCGACGCGGGGCCTACCCGCAGACCGACGGCGGGGTGGAGGTGCGGCGCCTCTTCCATAAGCTGCGCTCGCAGGCCATTGAACCCTTCAACGGCTTGTTCAAGAACCTCTTCGAATGGGGCGGGCAGATGCCGGTCCAGGGCTTGCAGCGTTGCCAACGGGTCGCCTTGGGCGCCCTCTTCTTGTATCAACTGGTCCTGCTCTATCAACAGGAACACCCCCTGCCTATTGGGATGGAAACCAAAGCAATTTTACGGGCAGCATAATTATGACCAGGCCTCATATAGTTTAACGGCCATCGCCGATAGGTGGTCGTGTCGGCTCGGCCAACCGTTCCAGACGGTACGTGACCGCCTGCGCGATACCTACCGCGAAGCTGAGGCGAAAGCTGGTGGGCATCGGGCCAAACTCGATCTGAGTTAGTGTTAGGCACCGTAGCTGAATTGGGTTCTGCAGGGGTGGTCCGGCACGCACCTGGCCATCGCCCTTGACGTGACCCGTCTGGGGCAACGCTTCGTGCTGTTGGTGATCAGCGTGGTTTACCAGGGGTGTGCCGTACCGATCCGGTGGAAGGTTTTGAAGGCGGAAGTCAAGCATCCCTGGAAGCCCGAGTGGCTGGCTTTATTGAAGGCTTTGCGCGGGTGGGTGCCGCCGACTTGGACGGTCATCGTGCTTGCTGACCGGGGCTTGTACGCCAAATGGTTGTTCGAATGGATTAGCCAGCTCGGCTGGCATCCCTTGTTACGCGTCAACGCGGGCGGGACCTTTCGTCCCGTGGGCTGGTATCCCCGGCGACCGTTTACCTACTGGGTTCCGACGGTGAATAGTCGTTGGCAAGGGCGGGGAACGGCATTTAGCGCTCCCCAAACCCGCTTGGAATGCACTTTGCTGGCCTACTGGGGCGAAGGCCATCAGGAACCTTGGCTGATCCTGATTGAC
>NZ_JBXKJL010000463.1:0-1401 GCF_056994735.1 Geomonas sp. | reverse complement strand
CCACCTGCGGCACCTTGATGAAACTCGACCCGAAGCTGGAGTTCCGGGTAAACCTCTACAAGATCCTGGCCCTGCCCGATGACGGCAATCCCGCATTGCGCACCGTCCGCGATGTCTGCCACATCTCGCCGAATACGGTCCCGAAACTCGGAGCTCTTTAGCCTCCGGTTCGTTTAGCCTCGGTTCGTTTAGCCTCGGTTCGTTTAGCCTCGGTTCGTTTAGCCTCGGTTCGTTTAGCCTCGGTTCGTTTAGCCTCCGGTTCGTTTCCCTCCACCTACCCTCCTGACCTATCCACGTCTATGCCTGGCAGCAGGTCCCCCCCTTGAGAAAGGGGGGACAGGGGGGATTCGCCTTTCGCTGGGTAACCGAGACTCCTGACGTGTGCTCCAGATCTGCACCTGATGCCTAGGTGGCGCCTGCCCCCACCCCTACCCCCCTCCCTCCAGGGGGGGGGACTTTCATCTGGCAAACTAATTAGCGCTAATCTTCCGCTATGAGATTGTCATCCCCGAATGCCCTTATCGGGGATCCAGATTTCACGCCGTTTAGGAACTGGATTCCCGATCAGAATCGCTTCGGGAATGACAGTTTTGGAGCTGGCGGGAATAAAAAAGCCCCGCCTCTTTCGAGGCGGGGCCATTACATCTACACCAGAAATACAGTTTTCAGGTCTTACCTGCGGGCGAACCCGTTACCGCCGGCCGGAAGCGAAGCGGCCTTGGTCAGGTAGGACTTGAGGGTGGTGATGCTGACGCCGTTGCCAACGGGGTTGGCAGCGGAGTAGTTGCTGAAGTTGATGATGCCGTTGGCATCAGCAGCGACAACAGACCTGTCGCCCACGGTCCCGTTCTGCAGGTACACGATGGAGTCAGCGATGAGAGCACGACCGAAGGAACGGTTGTGGACGTGCTTGCCGGGCTCGGCGGCGAGGAGTTTGTAGTTGAGTGCCGCGCCCATGGTCTGCTTGCCGGTGCCGCCGTTCGGGCCGGTTGCCGGGTAGACCCAGTTTTTGAGCTGAGCTCCGGCGGTGACGCCGTTCTGGGTTGCGTTGTACTGGAAGTACGGATAAGCCTCGGTGTACTTGATGTTGACCTGCTTCAGGTTGTAATCGAAGAAGTCCATCATGCGATCCCAGATGACCTTCTCTTCTTCGATGAACTCGGTCATGGACATGTCGGTGCCGTTGTGGCAGCCGTAGCAGCCGCGGGTGTAAGTGGAAGTACCCTGGGTTGCGTTGGCCACTTCGAGTGCCCCGAAGGTGTGGGTGTTGGTCGGTCCAAGGTGGCAGGCAGCGCACTGGCCTTTGTTGCCGGAGCCGATGACTGCGCCGGATGCCTTAACCGTGGCGTTGGTGGTGGTGGAGTAGTTGTCCATACCCAGACGGCCATGGCTCCAGTTGGC
>NZ_JBXKJL010000462.1:0-1813 GCF_056994735.1 Geomonas sp. | reverse complement strand
CCTGGGCTGGTTCTGGACTTCGCTCTCAGCAATACTGTTACCTCTTGCAACCCCGACCCGGCAACAACGTCCTGCTCTCCCGGAATGATTCATCCGGGCCTCTTCGGTAGCCCGGCCATCCCATAGGGACCCGCGGCTTTGCGTCGCCGGATTGCTCCGGTTTTGCCTTTATCGGAGGTTGATTCGTTTCACATGCCTTAGCTCTGACTCCCCGGATGGCGGCCCCGTGACTAACATCTCTCCACTGCCGCCATTATTGCTTAATATTAATTAGAGATATTGACGTATACCAAAATGATGAGAACTACCTGGCACTGATTGCCCCGTGAGCTACCCGCTCCTCCATCATCGTGCCAAAAGGCGGCAAGGGCAGACTCAAGGAAGCGTGTCACAATAACAAATCCCTGAGTAAATAAAAAGTAATTTTAGAGTTTTTAGTAGGGATAAGTCATTAAAAGTTTGGCAGAAGCACCGGTCCGGGAGATGTATCCGTCACGTCATTTGACGGGATTCTTTCCTTGGGCGGGAGGACAGGAACTGACGCCGCCGGCCGCATGATGGATGAATCATCGGGAAGACGCCCCCCGGAAGACTGGAAAGGTCGACATATCTAATTGAAGTTAAAGCGATTTTCTGCGGAGACTTTTGTGGAAGCAGTCGTGTGTAGTGGTGGGAAAAGGGTACGGGAGAGTGGTTATTTCGGAAGGAGAGGGACGCCGCAGTATCTCTAAGAGATATTCAATTAGAGAGAGGCGGCCTGCTCGGGGACCGGGAGCGGTGCGGGGGCCACCGGTCCGAAGCCGCCGACGGCGAAAGAGAACCTGGCCGAGATGTGGTAGGTTCCCTTGGGGGTCGCGCTGTCGCCGCCGTCCATGACGATGGCGGCGAACGAGCCTGAGAGGGGGTCACCGGTTTTGCTGCCGAAGGAGTCGAAGGTAATGGTACCCCCCACCGTCTGCAGCAGCGTGGAGTCGTGGCCGTTGAAGAAGTAAAGGGTGCCGGGGAAGGAGGGTGCGCCGGATGTCGAAGACCCCAGGGAGTATAGCCGTCCCGCTGTGACAGCCCCCGGCGTCGCGATGTCGAGGCGCGACACGGTCTTGAAATCGGGATCGGTCATGCTGGAGGCGACGGCTGCGCGCAGCACCATCCCCAGCGAGGAATTGGTGGCGGAGAGGTACGTGGCTTGCTCCATGCCGTAATCGTCGCCGGTGAAGGTGAAGAAGGTGGCGGGTTGGCCGGGCTGGGCCGCCGAGTAGGTCGAGGTCGCGTTGGGGAGCGCGCGAGTTCCCTCTGCGCCCCCGATCCCCCCTCCGCATCCGGCGAGGAGCATCGCCAGCACGACCCCAGCGCACCACCTCATAACACCAAGCGTCGCGCTACCCGCGCTCTCTGTCCTCGGCATCTCCATGTCATCGCCCCCTGTCTCGATCGAACGGCTCTTTCCTTTCACGCGAGGTGCCGGCATAACCCGTCACACCAGCATCATTGCAAGCGGCTAATCGCCCGATCTTTTTCATGAAGAACTGGCAGCTGATCTGAAACGGGCGATCAAGATTCCCTCGTTCACTCCCTGCACAGCCCCTCGGGATGCAGGTTCTCCTCATGGGGAATTGTATCGCAGATCATTATGAGGCGCTAACGCGGACCGGGCGGCGAGAGCGGCCCTGCTGACGCCGGCATGGGAATCGGATAAAGGTCCTGCCACGGTCGACGAGGCCGGGACAGGGGAAGAAAAACGTTGTCTTCGCCCGGTGGAAGTGATAAAAACTTCCGTTTAGGAAAATTGCGGGGTTGTCCATGGGCTACAGGGATT
>NZ_JBXKJL010000461.1:0-4017 GCF_056994735.1 Geomonas sp. | reverse complement strand
AGTAATTTCCTGTGCGTCACTCCCAGCCGCCATCTTTACCTCGCGCTTCCCTTTTCGAGGAAAAGTAACAGAAAGGTCTCGTCGCAGTCAACTTTAAATCTTCAAATCTATAGTTTTAGTAGGCTATACAAAGAAACGTGAGCGTCCCCCGCCTCAAGGGGCGAATATTGCGGGTGGAAAGGGATGAAAAAAGGCGGCCGAAGCCGCCTTCTTAAAGCTGGAATGATGTCAGGACCGCCTTCGACGGGGTGGGGGTGAACTTTTCAACTGGGAGAAGCAGCAGGGAATGATCAGGCGCGGAGAGTTTTGACCTCGCCGGCGATGAGCTCTGCCGCACGATCGACCTCGTCGACGGTGGTGTGCCTGCCGAGACTGAGGCGGACGGCGCCGAATCCCTGCTCCCGCGACAGACCCATGGCCTTCAGGACTCCGGAGAGTTCGCCCTTCCCGTCGTGACAGGCGGAACCGGTGGAGGCGGCGATTTCGGGGATCTGGGCCAGGAGAGCCGCGCCGACTACGCCTTTGAAGCTGACATTGAGGGTATTGGGAAGCCGGTCCGTGGCGTGGCCGTTCAGCGCCACCTCCCCGGCCAGCTCGACCAGCCTGGCATGGAACCGCTCCCGCAGCGACAAGACCTTTCCTCCTTCCGTGACCAGCCTTTCGGAGGCCAGCTCCGCAGCCTTTCCGAGTGCCACGATATAGGGGACATTCTCGGTCCCTGCCCGCCTTCCCCCCTCGTGCCCGGCGCCGTGTAGGTAGGAATTGATCTTGAGGCCCCTGCGGATGTAGAGGGCGCCGATCCCCTTGGGTGCATAGAGCTTGTGCCCCGCGACGGTGAGCAGATCGACCGCCAGTTCATCCACCCTGGTGGAGATTTTCCCGACTGACTGGGCGGCATCGGTGTGGAGGACAATTCCGCGCTCTCTGGCAATGGCGCCGATCTCAGCCAGCGGCTGGATGGTGCCGACCTCGTTATTGGCGTGCATGATGCTGACCACTATCGTCTGGCTCGTTATGGCGCCGCGGACCGCCTCGGGATCGACCCTCCCGGTACCGTCGACGGGGAGGTGGGTGACGGAAAATCCCTGCCCCTCCAGCCAGTGAAGCGGATTAAGCACCGCCGGGTGCTCGATGGCCGAGGTGATGATGTGGTTTCCCCGGTGGCGGTTGGCGAGGGCGGTCCCGATCAGCGCCTGGTTGTTCGACTCCGTTCCGCCGCTGGTGAAGATAACCTCCGCCGGGTCGCAGCCGAGGAGCGCCGCCACCCTGGTCCGGGCCAGTTCCACCGCTTCTTTTGCCCTCTTGCCGTAATGGTGATTGCTGGAGGGGTTGCCGAAGCCATCCTTGAGGTAAGGAAGGAGCTCCTCAACGACTGCAGGATCAATGGGGGTCGTAGCGTTGTAGTCGAGGTATATGGGGTCCATGTCTAGCCTCTCAGGTGGGATGTCCATTTTTCTTATACCGCTAAAGGAGCATCCGGGGCAAGGGAAACCGGGGAACCTGGGGAGTCCCCAACGGGGGTGAACCTGGACGGATCGAGGGGGTACCTTCCGTACTGCCGTGCGGCGGCCACCAGCGCATGGATATTCTCCGGTGGCGTGTCTATGGGAAGTCCGCAGCCCAGCCCGAGCAGGTATCCTTTCGGCGTGTCCCATGCCTTGCTAAGACACTCCCGGACGTCGGCCCGCACCTCCTCCGGCGTCCCCAGGTACATCGACGCCGTGGGCCGTACATTGCCAAGGAGCGCCACTCGATGCCCCACCTGCTCCTTGGCCTGGCGCAGATCGACTGCGTCGTCCAGACTGAGCACCGAAGCGCCGGTATCCGCCATATCCTCCCAGATGCGGGTAGTGTTGCCGCAGACATGCAAGGAGGGAGCGCTGCCGGCAAGTTCTCTTATTGCCGAGCAGACCTCCTTCAGGTAGGGAAGCGCGAACTCCCTGAACTGCGCGGCGCCGATCATGGTGCCGGAGGCGGTGGGATCTGCCAGCCCAATCCTGGCGCCGCGCTGATAGGCGGCCCTGGCGAAGCGGACGATGCTGTCGGTGGCGTGCCGCAGCAGACGGTGGGCGAAAACCGGGTTCTTGTGAAGGTCCCGGAGAAAGCGCTCAGTCCCCCGCATCCCGGCGGCAGTCGTGAACGGGCCGGCGCAGGTCATGCTGAGCGGCACCTGGTCGCCGATCTCCTTCAGGACCAGGCTAGCCGCGTCGAGAAAGATCGGCAGACGGCCATCCCGCTCCGGATCCGGCACTTTCAGGGTATCGAGCACCCCCTCGCTCTCCACCACGTTGGCCGCGATATACGGGGTACTGTCGGGAAAGGCGACCTTGCTCCCGATAGCCTCGGCAACGCCGGTTAGGCCGGGACCGGTGTTGACGTTGTCAGCCCCATAGAGGCGCCAGGCGGCAATCTGCCCCTTGGCCATCAGCGGTGCCGAGTTGTTGTAGTCACCAACCGTGACGCCGATGACCCTGGCGGCATGGTCGCTGATCAGCAGGTTGACGGGAATCCGGTCGTAGGGCTTTCCCGTCAACGCCGCCACCGTCCGCTCCTTCGAGGTCATTGTCTCCTTGAAGACCGCACCAGTCATCTCACCTCACCCCCTGCCGCGGCTCGCGGCACCCAGGAAGTCCAATTTAAATGGCAGCCGCCCTGCTCCTGACCTCGCCCGTCTCCATGGCCAGCAGGGTGTCCGCCCATTTGAAGGCCCACTCGTGCAGCCCCTTCTCGTCCAGCGGTTCCGGAACCTTCGAATCGGTGTGCTCATAGATCTTCCGGGCCAGCCCCTTGTAGACCTTGGCCTGCTCCGAATCTATGAAGGCCTCGATGGTGGTCTTTCCCTGGAGCTCGGACTGGGTCACCGTTACCGAACGCGGGACGTACTCGATCACCTGGGTCCTGGTCTGGGCCACGAAGTCGTCCACGATGTCCTTGGCATAGCCGGTGTTGATGGAGTTGGCAATGACTCCCCCCAGCAGGGCGCCCCCGTTATTGGAGTACTTCTTGATGCCCTTGAAGAGGTTGTTCGCCGCGTAGATGGCCATGAAATCTGAAGAGGAGACCGTGAAGACGTGCTCTGCGATTCCCTCCCGGATCGGTACCGCGAACCCGCCGCAGACCACGTCCCCCAGGACGTCATATACCACCACGTCAAGGTCGAGCTCCTCGAATACCCGCAGTTGCTTGAGGAGCTCAACCGAGGTGATGATGCCCCGCCCGGCGCAGCCGACACCAGGAGCCGGACCGCCGGCCTCGACGCAGTAGATGCCGTTGAACCCTTCGAAGATCACTTCGTTGCTCTTGACCGTCTTCTTCTCGCGCAGGGTGTCGAGGATGGTGGGGATGTATCCGCCGCCGCGCAGGGTCGTGGTCGAATCGCTCTTCGGGTCGCAGCCGATCTGCATGACCTTGAGTCCCAAAGTCGACAGGGCTGCGGTGATGTTGGAGGTGGTGGTCGACTTGCCGATGCCACCCTTGCCGTAAATTGCTATGGTTTTGACCTTCTTCCGCGACATCATTAGCTCCTTTTTTTGTTGAAATCTGTTCCGGTTTTTAATCTTCCGCTATGAGATTGTCATCCCCGAATGCCCTTATCAGGGATCCAGATGACAGTTTTGGAAGCTGGCGGAAGATTGCTGATCAGGTTCTGAGTTGTGATTCGTTCCTAGAGTGCGGGACAAAGGCTATCCAGCAGGCCGGGGGCAGCCGGCGCCGGGATCGGCATCATGGCCGATGAGCCCGATGGCGTCGGCGCGGCACTGGCGGCAGTGGCGTAATTGCCCGATTATCTTCTCATTTGACGCCCTCACCCGCTCCAGCAGTTCCGGTGTCGGAGGCGCGGCATGGGCAAAGTCGGCCTGGGGAATGAGGGGCATGACGTTCATCACCAGTGCCCCCAGCGACTTGACCTTCCTGGCGATCTTCTCCACCTCCCCTTCATTCACCCCGGGGATCAGGACGGTGTTGACCTTGACCGTGATTCCCAGCCGGACTGCCAGCTCGATCCCGGCCAGCTGC
>NZ_JBXKJL010000460.1:0-8096 GCF_056994735.1 Geomonas sp. | reverse complement strand
TCCTGCAGGAACCGTTTGACCTTCTCCCTGTCAGCGTCCATGACCTCGCAGCGGCTCTCGCGCCCCACCAGTGCGGCCAGCTGCGGCGGGAGCGGCGGGGGATAACCGATGGCCTTCTCGACGGCGTCGCCGAACTTGGCCGGGTGGGCCGTGGCGAGGCAGATCACGGGGGTGCCGTCGGTGACGCACTCGAGGGCTCCGCGAACGCCTACCGCGGTGTGGGGGTCGAGGATGTAGCCGTTCCGGGTGTTGAAGGTGGCAATGGTCTCAAGCGTCTGCTTCTCGTCGACCGAGCAGGTGAGGAATTCGCTCTGCACGCGCTTGATCTCGTCTTCGCTGAAGATGATCCTGCCGGTCTGCTGCAGTTCGGCGAAAGCCGCCTGCACCCTGGTCGGGTTCTGGTCGAAGAGGTAGTAGAGGTAGCGCTCGAGGTTGGAAGCCAGCTGGATATCCATGGACGGCGAGACCGTCTGCACCACGTCGCCCAGCGAGTAATCGCCGCCGGCCACGAAGCGGCTGAGGATGTTGTTCTCGTTGGTAGCCAGCAGGAGCTTCTTGATCGGCAGTCCCATCCTCTTCGCCACGTATCCGGCGAAGATGTCGCCGAAGTTCCCGGTCGGAACGGAGAAGATGACCTCCTCCTGCTCGTTGGCGGGAAGTCTTCCCCAGGCGTAAAAATAGTAGACCACCTGGGCGAGCACGCGTGCCCAGTTGATCGAGTTGACCGCGCCGAGCGAGTACTCCTTCTTGAACTCGAGGTCGTTGAAGAGCGACTTGACCATGTTCTGGCAGTCGTCGAAGGTCCCCTTCACGGCGATGTTGTGGACGTTCTTGTCCAGCACCGTGGTCATCTGCAGCGCCTGGATCGGCGAGGTCTTCAGATGGGGGTGCAGGATGAAGATGTTGATGTTCTCCTTGCCGCGGACCCCGGCGATGGCGGCGCTCCCGGTATCGCCTGAGGTGGCGCCGAGGATGTTCATCTTCTCCCCGCGCTCCTTCAGAAGGTACTCGAAGAGGTTCCCCAAAAGCTGCAGCGCCACGTCCTTGAAGGCGAGGGTGGGGCCGTGGAAGAGTTCCAGGATGTAGACGCCGTCCTTCTTGACCAGCGGCGTGGTCTCCTCGTGCTCGAAGCTCGAGTAGGAGCGGTCGATCAGCTCCTTCAGGTCCTGCCTCGGGATGTCGTCCGCGAAGAGGGAGATGATATTGAAGGCTAGCTCGCGATAAGGAAGCTTCGCCCAGCAGGCGAGGGTCTCCCGCTCGATCTGCGGGATGCTCTCCGGCAGGATGAGCCCTCCGTCCGTAGCGAGCCCCATCATGACTGCGTCCTTGAAACAGATCGGGGCGATGCTTCCCCTGGTGCTGATGTATTTCATATCAAGTTCTCTTTCCTGCTGAAGTGAATTTACCTCTTAGGGCAACGTCAATATATAGCAGTTATAGCTCGAAATGTGAAGCAATTGCTCTTTATGCATTTCCCATGGCAACAGCTGTACCTGCCGATATACCTGGAGATAGGTGAGCCGGCGAGAGACAGACGCCCGGAGCCGAAAGGTGACAGCAAAAAAAGTTGTCGTTTTTTAAATTAATTTGCCTCAATATCGGAATTTGGTGAAGTGCTGGCCTGCTGCAGTCAATGAGATAATGTCGCGTATTTTTATGCTGCCTGTGGAGCCGGAAACCTTGGAAATCGGTATCTTTTCGAAAAAAAGAGGTTGCATAAAAATACCTTCCATGTTAAATATTGGGAACATGTTAACGTTCACTCAAAAGTGAGCTCCTCCGGCTCACTTTTTTTATTGGGAAATGCAGAAATGGCAAAGGTCGATGTAGTAGAAAGGATCACGGAGCTTGCCGGAGCGATTCTCCCCCCGTTGGGCCTGGGCTTGGTGGACATCGAGTACAAGCGCGAGGGGCGGGACATGGTGCTGCGCCTCTTCATCGAGAGGGAGGACGGCGGCATCACCCTGGATGACTGCTCCGCGGTCAGCAGGGAGTTCTCGGACATACTCGACGTGGAGGATTTCATCCACGATAACTACACGCTGGAGGTCTCTTCCCCCGGGATCTGCCGCCCGCTCAAGAAGCTGGCCGATTATCAGCGCTTTCAGGGGAAGTTGGTGAAGGTCAGGACCTTCGAGCTCCTGGCCGATGAGGCCGGGAACAAGCGCAAGACCTTCCTCGGCACGCTAACCGGAGTTGAGGACGGGGTCATCAAAATCCACCTCAAGGAAGGCCAGGACGCCTCCATCCCGATGGAGAGGGTGGCGAAGGCCAATCTTGAGTTTGAATTCTAAACAGTTCTTGATTTAACAAGGAGAGTGACGTGGAAACGAGCTTTAACCTCAAGCATACCATTGACCAGATCGTCAAAGAAAAGGGTATAGACAAGAGTATCGTGTTGGAGGCCCTGGAACAGGCCGTCCTCACCGCTGCCAACAAGAAGTTTCGCAATACCCGCGATCTGGAGGCTCATTACAACCCCGAAATCGGGGAGGTTGAGCTGTTTGAGTTCGTTACCGTCGTGGAAGAGGTCCAGGATTCCTACCGCGAGATCGAGCTGGACGAGGCGCGCGAGGAGGATCCGGACGTCGAGATCGGCGACTCCATCGGCATGAAGATGGATGCCAGCGGTTTCTCCAGGATCGCCGCCCAGACCGCCAAGCAGGTGATAATCCAGCGGGTCCGCGAGGCCGAGCGCGAGACGATCTTCAACGAGTTCCAGGAGCGCGTGATGGAGATCGTCAACGGCGTGGTGCGCCGCTTCGAGAAGGGCGACCTGATCGTGGACCTGGGGCGCGCCGAGGCGCTCCTGCCGCACAAGGAGCAGGCGCCGCGCGAGGTGTACCGCCAGGGCGACCGCGTCAAGGCGGTGATCACCGAGATCCGCATGACCACCAAGGGGCCGCAGATCATGCTTTCCCGTACCCACCCGATGATGCTGGCCAAGCTCTTCGAAGCCGAGGTCCCTGAGATCGCCGAAGGGATCGTGGAGATCAAGAGCGTGGTCCGCGAGCCGGGCGGCAGGGCCAAGATCGCCGTCTACTCGCACGACTCCGACGTCGACCCGGTCGGCGCCTGTGTCGGCATGCGCGGCAGCCGCGTCCAGAACGTGGTCTCCGAGCTCCGTGGCGAGAAGATCGACATCATCCCCTGGTCCGATGACATCGCCCGCTTCGCCTGCAACGCTCTGGCGCCCGCAGTGGTCACCAAGGTCTACGTCGACGAAGAGGACCAGGCCATGGAAGTCATCGTGGCCGACGACCAGCTTTCGCTCGCCATCGGCAAGCGCGGCCAGAACGTGCGCCTGGCCGCCAAGCTGACCGGCTGGAAGATCGATATCAAGAGCGAGACCCGCATGGCCGAGGCTGAGCTGCAGCAGTTCGCCTCCTATGACGGCAGCACCGAGGAAGAAGAAGAGGAGCCCGCAGCCGGGGAGGCCGCGCCGCTTGAGAGTGCCGCTTCGGAAAGTGCCGAGCCGGAAAGTTCCGAGCCGGAGACGGAGAATATTTAAAGAATATGCCGAAGGCCATTCCCCAAAGAAGCTGCCTTGCCTGCCGCGAGGCCAATGACAAGGGGAGCCTGCTTCGCTTCGTGCTGGCCCCGGACCGCACCGTGGTCCCGGACCTGCAGCAAAAGCTTCCCGGCCGCGGGGCTTACACCTGCATGAAGGCCTCCTGCGTGAAGCTCGCCGCTCAGAAGAAACAGTTCGCCCGCGGCTTCAAGGGCGAAGTGGTCGGCGCCGACGCCGAAGGGCTGTCGCGTCAGGTGGTGGAGAAGCTCGAGGAACGGATCGCCGGATACATCTCGCTGGCCAACAAGGGCGGAAAGATCGTCTCCGGTTCAGATCAGGTTATGGAAAGGCTGAAGAAGGGTGATGTGGGCATTCTCATCCTCTCCACGGACATCTCCGAGGACATCGGAGAAAAGTTCCGCGGGTTGGCAAAGGTCAAAGAGGTCCCCTGCCTGGCCCTCTTTAACAAGGAACATCTAGGGGCATTGGTAGGCAAGGAGCTTAGAAGCGCGATGGCGGTCCTTAAGAGCGGCTTCGTCGGTTCGATCGGTCTGGAAATGGAAAAGTACAGGAACTTCTTTGAGGAGGAGCGTGAGTAGATGAGCAAACGCGTATACGAGGTGGCGCAGCAGTTGGGGGTCGATAACAAGGAGGTTATGGCACGGCTGGCCGAAATGGGCCGCGATGTCAAGAACCACATGGCTGTTATTGATGATGCGGACGTCAAGGTACTGACCGCCCCTGCGCAGACAACCCACAAAGAGGTTTCTCAGGAAGAAGTCCGCGTGAAGCCGACCCTGATCCGGCGTCGGGCTGCGAAACCGGCTGAGGCGGCCGAGGGAGCCCCCGAGGCTCCGCCCGCGGCAGAGGTCCAGGAAGCACCCGCAGAGCCGGTTGCCCCGGTGAAAGCCGAAGAGGAAGCCCCGGCGAAGCCGGCCAAGCCGGCCGCACCGAGGGCCAGGATCATCGAGGCCGCTCCGGCCCCGAAGCCCGCTGCGGCTCCTGCTCCTCCTGCGGCTCCTCCCGCTGCCGAGAAGGAAAAAGAGAAGCCCGCCCCCGCTCCGGTAGAGGCGGCAGCACCGGCAGCGCCGGTGGTCGAAGCTCCGGCCCCGGCAGCGGAAGGAGCTCAGCCCGAAAAGGCCGAGGCACCCAAAGCCGCCCCCGCAGCCGCGGCCCCTGCTGCTCCGGCCGCTCCGGCAGCGAAGGCGGAGCCCGAGCCGGAAAAGGCGACGGCTACCAGGGCCAGGATCCTTGGCCGGGTGGAGATCCCGATTCCCGCCCCGCGCCCCGAGCGCCGCGAGTACCAGCAACGTCCCGCCGCTCCCGGCGAGCGTCCGGCCGGTCGTCCCGGCATGCCGCGCGGGGTTGAGCGTCCCGGAACCGAACGTCCGGCGCCGCGTCCGGGTGCTGGCCGCCCGGGTGAAAGGCCGGCTCCCGGCTCACGTCCGCCCGAGCGTCCGGCGCCGCTGGCCCCGATCGACGCAGGTGCCATGGGTGAGGATCGCCGCAAGGGGAGAAAGGGTGCTCCGACCCCCGCCGGCGGCGACTTCGCCAAGAAGAAGGGTGGGCCTGCAGCCGCCAAGGGCAAGAAGGAGGCCTTCAAGAAGCCTGACCTGCTCGACAAGCGCGAGAGGGTCTTCGAGCCCGGCCCCCGCTCTGGCAAAGGGAAGCGGAGAGTCGAGAAGGTCCAGATCGGCAAGAAGACCGAGATCACGGTGCCCAAGGCCATCAAGAGGATCATCAAGATCACCGAGTCCATCACCGTCGGCGAACTGGCCAAGAGGATGGGGATCAAGGCGACCGATCTCATCCGCGCCCTCATGAAGATGGGCGTGATGGCCACCATCAACCACCCGCTGGACTTCGATACCGCGACCATCCTGGCCACCGATTTCGGCTACGAGATCGAAAACGTGGCTCTCGACGTGGACGAGATCCTCGAGGCCGAGCCGGATGCACCGGAGTCCCTGGTCAAGAGACCGCCGGTCGTCACCATCATGGGTCACGTCGACCATGGTAAGACCTCGCTCCTCGACGCCATCCGCGAGACCAACGTGATCGCCGGCGAGGCTGGCGGCATCACCCAGCATATCGGCGCCTACGACGTCGAACTCAACGGCAGGAAGATCACCTTCCTCGATACCCCGGGCCACGAGGCCTTCACCGCCATGCGCGCCAGGGGTGCCAAGGTCACCGACATCGTCATCCTGGTGGTGGCCGCAGACGACGGCGTGATGCCGCAGACCCGCGAGGCGGTGAACCACTCCAAGGCCGCCGGGGTACCGATCATCGTGGCCATCAACAAGATCGACAAGCCCGACGCCAACCCGGCCAAGGTGAAGCAGGAACTCATGGAGTTCGGCCTGGTTTCGGAAGAGTGGGGGGGCGAGACCATCTTCGTCGAGGTCTCTGCCAAAAAGCGCATCAACCTCGAGTCGCTGCTGGAGATGGTTCTCCTGCAGGCCGACGTCCTGGAACTCAAGGCCAACCCCAACAAGTCGGCCCGCGGCACCATCGTCGAAGCCAAGCTCGACAAGGGGCGCGGTCCCGTGGCGACGGTGCTGGTCACGGAAGGCACTCTCAAGGGCGGCGACTACTTCGTGGCCGGCGTCCACTTCGGCCGCGTCCGCGCCATGCAGAACAACCGTGGCGAGAAGGTGCAGTCGGCAGGGCCGGCCATGCCGGTCGAGGTCATCGGCTTCACCGGGGTGCCGGATGCCGGCGACGTCTTCGTGGCGCTGCCCGACGAGAAGCAGGCCAAGGAGATCGCAACCCACCGCCAGATCAAGCTGCGCGAGACGGAACTGGCCAAGCACAGCAAGCTCTCCCTGGAGCAGCTCTACGAGAAGATCCAGAAGGGCGAGGTCAAGGACCTCAACACCATCGTCAAGGGCGACGTCCAGGGCTCCGTGGAAGCGGTGGCCGAGTCTCTCAGGAAGCTCACCACCGAAGCCGTCCGTCTCAACGTGCTGCATGCCTCGGTCGGCGCCATCACCGAGACCGACGTCAACCTGGCCAGCGCCTCCAACGCCATCATCCTCGGCTTCAACGTCCGTCCCGAAGTCAAGGCCGCGGCGCTTGCCGAGAAGGAAGGGGTCGACATCAGGCTCTACAACATCATCTACGACGCAGTGGATGACATCAAGAAGGCCATGGAAGGCCTCCTGGAGCCGACCTTCAAGGAGAAGGCACTGGGCCGGGCCGAGATCAGGGAAGTCTTCTCGGTGCCCAAACACGGCAACGTGGCAGGTTCCTACGTCACCGACGGCAAGATCGTCAGAAACGCCCAAGTCCGCCTGCTGCGGGATAACGTGGTGGTCCACGAAGGGAAGCTCGGCAGCCTGCGCCGCTTCAAGGACGACGTCAAGGAAGTGGCCACCGGCTACGAGTGCGGTATGTCGATCGAGAACTACAACGACATCAAGGTCGGCGACATCATCGAGTGCTTCGAGATGGAAAAAGTCGCCGCCAAGCTGTAACATAGGCAGACGTGGAGAGGGGCTCCGGAAGACGGGGTCCCTCTTTATTTAATGAGGGAGAGCGTGGAGGTCCAGGATCTCTTTTCGCCCTCACCCTCCCCGGCGAGCGCCGCTGTTAATTTCCCCCAGAGGGGAAGGGCGGTTGCCGGAACGTAATCAGAAAGAGAGTGAATAGAGATGGTAAAACGTTCGGATAAAGTAGGCGAGCAGATACACAAGATCATTTCGGAACTGCTGATAAAGGGGCTCAAGGACCCGCGGCTGGGTTTCGTGACCATAACCGGTGTCAAGCTCACCACCGACATGCGGCAGTCGACGGTCTACTTCACGGTGATCGGCAGCGACGAAGAGAAGAAGAACACCCTGGCGGGACTCAACAGCGCACGGGGCTTCATCAGGAAGGAACTGGGACAGGCCCTCAAGATGCGCTTCACCCCCGAGGTCCAGTTCAAGTACGACACCTCGTTCGAATACGGCCAGCATATCGAAAAGATGCTCAAGGAGATAGGTGCCCAGGATGACGGCGACGATACCTGAAATCTCGGCAATCGTGGCGGAGATCGAGAAGAGCTCCACCTTCCTCATCACCAGCCATGAAAGTCCGGACCCTGACGCAGTAGGTTCCTCGCTGGCCCTGGCCAACTACCTCTCGGCGCGCGGCAAGGATGTCACCGTCTACCTGCGAGATCCGGTACCGCTCAACTGCGAGTTCCTGCCGATGGCTTCGCAGGTCCTGAGCGAAGTGCCGGACAAGGAGTTCGATGCCTGCATCGTGCTCGACGTCGGCGAGTTCAGGCGGGCAGGTAGCGCCGTCACCTCCTGCCGGCGTGTCGGCCGCTTCATCAACATCGATCATCATCTTGGCTGCGAGAACTTCGGCGCCTACAACCTGATCGATCCCAAGGCCTGCGCCACCGCGGCCATCGTCTACCGCCTCATCAAGGCCGCGGGCGACGAGATCGACTACCCCACCGCCATTTGCATCTACACGGCGATCCTCAGCGATACCGGGAGCTTCCACTACTCGAACTCGAATCCCGAGGCCTTCGCCATCGCCGGTGAAATGATCGCCAAAGGGGTCAACGCCTGGGACGTCAACGAGCACC
>NZ_JBXKJL010000459.1:0-1085 GCF_056994735.1 Geomonas sp. | reverse complement strand
ATGACGATGACAATAAGAAGGCCGGGGCATTCTGGCTCACCGGCGACAAGGGCATAGAGTACGGGATCCTGGGCGGCGTTGCCGTAACGACCGGCACTGCCTTCGCACTGGGCAGCCACTGGCATGGGGACAGGGAAAGTGGGCTTGCAAGTCCGTCCGGTTTCTCGACAATCAAGAAAAGATAACACGTCCTCCGGAAACAAAGCAGCAGACCTGTATGTCTAAGCGCGTCCTTAAGCTGTTCCCCCTGTTTGTTGTCGTGCTCGCGCTTGCGGCGTGCGGCGGCACAGCGGCCAATCATCAGACTTCCACTGACCCTGCCGCGACCATTGCCGGCACAAAGAAGGCCGACAGGATGAACGAAGCTCTGATGATGGGGTCCATCGCCCAGCAGGCGCCCATGGACAACGGCTACCTCATCGGTCCTGAGGACCTTCTCGAGATCGAGGCATACAACGTGGAGGAACTCAAGAAGACCGTACGGGTTAACTCTCATGGCGACATAGCCCTTCCGCTTGTCGGCGTGATCAATGTCAAGGGGCTCACCACGTCTGAGGTGGAGGCCTTCATCACGAAGAAACTCGACAAATACGTGGAGGAGACGGTTGTTACCGTATTTGTAAAGGAATACAAGAGCCAGCGAATATCCGTGATCGGCGCGGTGAAGAACCCTCAGGTTTTCGCGGTCACCGGCCAGCGGTATCTCATGGACATGCTGATGATGGCGGGAGGACTCGATGCCGGTGCCGGCAGCGTCTGCTATATCATCAGGCCGATGCTGGCGTCGACGGCGACGAACAAGTCCGAGACGATCGTCGTGGACCTCGACGAACTCATCCTGAGCGGCAACCTTTCCCTGAACTTCCCGGTCTTTGCCGGCGACATTGTCAATGTCCCGAGGGGTTACATCTTCTTCGTGGACGGCGAGGTGAAGGCTCCCGGCGTCTACACTATGAAGGGCAAGACCTCGCTCATCCAGGCGGTCACCATGGCGCAGGGGGTCGGCGAGAACGCGTCGCTCGGCGAGGTGCGCATTCTGCGCGACAACGGCAAGGGAGACCGGGATACCATCCCGGTAGACTACG